>NZ_JBNQTI010000231.1:0-9942 GCF_050325825.1 Kitasatospora sp. LaBMicrA B282 | reverse complement strand
CGGACGCCGCCCCGGCCCGCGCCGCCGACCCCGCCGCGCGCCGCCCGCCGCGCCGTTCGCTCCTCGCCGAGGCGGTCGAGGGCACCCGCTGGCTGGCCCGGCACCGGCTGCTCGGAGTGCTCTGCCTGGCGGCCGCCGCGGTCAGCACGGTCTTCGGCGCGGTGCTCGCCGTCCTGGTGCTGTACGCCCGTCAGGTGCTGCACCTGAGTGGCGTCGGCTACGGCCTGCTGGTGGCCGCCTTCGCGGTCGGCGGGGTGCTCGGCTCACTGGCCGCGCCCCGGCTCGGCCGGCGGCTGGGCACGCGCTGGACGCTGACCGTGACCATGGTGGGCTCCGGGCTGGCGCTGGCCGTGGCCGGGCTGGCCCACGGGTGGTTGCCGGCCGGCTGCGCCACGGTCGGCTACGGCGCGCTGAACCTGGCCTGGGGCGTCAACGCGGTCTCGCTGCGCCAGGAGCTGGTGCCGGACCGGTTGCTCGGCCGGGTGAGCATGGCCTACCAAATGGTGGCGTCGGCCGGTGCCGCGCTTGGTGCGGCGGCGGCCGGCGTGCTGGCCCACGGCGCCGGGCTGCGCGCGCCGTTCCTGGCCGGTGCGGTGCTGTCGGTGCTGGCGGCTCCGCCGCTGTTCCGGGTGCTGGGCCGATCCCGGACCGCCGCCCCGGCGGACTCGGTGCCGGGTGCGGCCCGCCTCGAGCCGCCCACCGGCGCCGGGGTGGCGCGGGCCAGGCTGCGCACCTCCGGCACCGCCAGCACCAGCAGCGACAGCAGCGTCATCCCGCCGGCGCAGGCCCACAGCGCCCCGTTCAGCCCGAGCCCCCCGGCCAGCGGCGCGGCCGCCGCCGTACCGACCGGCGCCAGGGCCACCGAGCCGCACCAGTCGTAGGCCGCCACCCGGGAGAAGCTCGCGGCGGGGATCTCCTGTTGCAGCGCGATCATCCAGCAGACCCCGTACACCGTGCCGCCGACGCCGGAGGCGAACATCGCGCAGCCGATCACGGTGAGCGAGGCGCCGGCGGCCAGCGAGGCGGCGGGGGCGGCGAAGAGCAGGATGCCGAAGGTGCCGGCGAGCAGCAGGCGGCGCGGCCGCCACCGCACCATCAGCAGCCCGCCGGCCACCAGCCCGGCGCCCATCGCCGCGTTCACCAGGCCCCAGGGCTGCGGCCCGCCGAGCCGCTGGTCGGCCACCAGCGGGCCGAGCACCGACTCGGCCGCGATCAGGCAGGCGTTCACCACGCCGTACTGCACCACCACCGCCCAGAGCCAGCGCCGGGCGACGAACTCCCGCCAGCCTTCACGCAGATCGGCCAGCATGCCGGGGCCGGCCTCGCGGGTGGCGGGCGCGGGTGCGCGCAGGAAGACCCGCAGCGCACCGGCGGCCGTCAGGGTGGTGGCGTCCAGCGCCAGCACCCAGCCGGGCCCGACCGCGGCGACCAGGGCACCGCCCAGCGCCGCACCGCCGATCTGCGAGGAGTTGAGCGCGGTGCGGAAGAGCGCGAAGGCCCGCGGTGCCTGTTCCTGGTCGACCGACTCCATGATCATGCCCTCGGCGGCGGGGGCGTAGAAGGCCTGGCCGACGCCGTTGGCCGCGGCCAGCAGCACCACCTGCCAGAGCCGGGCCGTGCCGCTCAGCACCAGGGCGGCGAGCACCGCCTGGGAGAGCGCGTTGCCGAGGTTGGCGGCCACCATCACCCGGTGCCGGGGGAGCCGGTCGGCGACCGCGCCGCCGATCAGCAGGAAGAGCACGGTGGCGGCGAGCCGGGCGCCGGTGACGTAGCCGATCGCGGCGGCGCCGCCGCCCATCCGCAGCAGGGCGAAGGCGGTGGCGATGGGCGCACCGGCGTTGCCGAGGCCGCCGACCACGGTGGCGCCGGTCTGGATCAGGTAGTCGCGCCCGGCCCAGTCGAGCGCGCGCGGCCGGCAGGGGCGGGGCCGGCGGCGGAGGTGGGCACGCGGGCGCAGGCGCGGACGGGGATGGGGCGCTGGGTGGTTCGGCGTGCAGCCGACGGTGGTGGTGGCTCGGTTCGGCATTCGCCCGACTATGACGGTGGCATGGAGGCCTGTCCACGCTATGGACAGGTACGGACAGGTTGGGTGAGTTACCCGGTATAACCCGATCGAAAACTGGTCGAGGCTGATCGAAAATCAACTTGGCTGGTCCGAAGCACCATGGCAGCATCCGGGGATGCATGAGATCCTGCGGGCCGCCGGCACGCTGCTGGGCCACCGCCTGTCCGATCCGGTCGACCTGGGCGGCAGTTCCCGCAGCACGGTGCTGCGCTGCCGCACCGAGGCGGGCGGCAGCGTGGTGGTGAAGGCGTTCACCGCGGAGACCGAGGCGCGCCGGGCCTTCACCGCCGAGGCGGCCGGCCTGGCGCTCGGCCTGGCCGGCCCCGAACTGCTGGCCGTGGACCGGGACTTCCCGCTGCTGGTGATGGCCGACCTGGGGGCCGCGCCGACCCTGGCCGACCTGCTGCTCGGCACCGATCCGCAGGCCGCCGAGCGGGCCCTGCTCGACTGGGCCCGCGGACTGGGCCGGCTGGCCGCCGGTGCCACCGGGCACCGCGGCGCCTTCGCCGAACTCTGGGAGCGCTACGACCTCGGCCTGCCCAGCTGGGAGGACGAGCCGTGGATCGCCGACAACGTCGCCGCGCTGCCCGGTGTGCTGCGCGCGGCCGGGGTGGAGCCGGCGCCGGGGCTGGCCGATGAGCTGGCGCGGATCGGGACGGCCGGCGGTGAGCGCTTCCCCGGCTTCACCCCCGGCGACACCTGCCCGGACAACAACCTGCTGACCGCCGACGGCCTGCGGCTGATCGACTTCGAGGCGGCCGGCTTCCAGTCGGTCTTCCTGACCGCTGCCTACTGCCGGATGCCGTTCTCCAGTTGCTGGTGCGTCTTCGAGCTGCCCGAGGAGCCGGCTGCCCGGGTGGAGCGGGTGTTCCGGGAGGAGGTGACGGGCTGTTACCCGGAGCTGGCCGACGACACCGTCTGGCAGGCCGGGATGGCCGCGGCGGTGGCCGTCTGGACGGTGGACCTGACGGTGCAGATGCTGCCCCGGGTGCTGGCCGAGGACGCGCCGATGCACCGCACCCGCCGCCCGGTGGCGACCCGCCGGCAGGTGCTGCGGCAGCGCTGGGAGCGGGTCGCCGCGCTGCCGGAGCTGCCCGCGCTGGCCGCCACCGCCCGGCTGCTGCTGGAGCGGGTGGCGGCCGGGTGGAACGTTCCGCCGCTGCCCGGCTACCCCGCCTTCGCCACCGTCAGGCCGACCGGCAGGTGACGGTCGCTCTCAGCCCAGGTGCCCGCGCAGGAAGCTGAGGGTGCGCCGCCAGGCGATCCCGGCCTGCAGCGCGTCGTAGTGGCCCTGCGGGTTCTCGTCGTTCACGAAGGCGTGGCCGGCCGGGTAGAAGTGGATCTCGGGCCGGCGGTCGGTGGCCTCGCCGATCCGGATCGCCGCCTCGTCCACCGTCTCGACCGGCAGGCCGTGGTCGCGTTCGGCGAAGTGGCCCAGCACGTGGGCGCTCAGGCCCTGGTAGCTGTAGTCGGGCTCGCGCGGCAGGCCGTAGAAGGGGACCACGGCCGCCACCCGGTCGCCCTCCTGCACGGCCAGCCGCAGCGCGAAGCCGCCGCCCATGCAGAAGCCGACCACCGCGATCGCGTCGCCGACCAGCCCAGGGTGCCCGAGCAGGAAGTCGACCGCACCGCGCAGGTCGCGCACCGCCTGCTCGGTGGGCAGCTTGCGTAGCAGTTCGGCGGCCTCGGCCGCGTCGTGCGTGGTGCTGCCGCCGTAGAGGTCGGGGGCCAGCGCGACGAAGCCCTCGGCCGCGAACCGGTCGGTGATCGCCTTGATGTGCGTGGTCAGGCCCCACCACTCCTGGACCACCAGCAGGCCGGGTCCGCGCCCTTCGGGCGGCAGTGCCAGGTAGCCGTGCGCCTGCCCCCCGTTGCTCGGGAAACTGACGTTCTGTGCCGGATCGTGGGGTTCTTCGGCCATCGGGTGTCTCCTGGTGAGCCGCGGACCGGGCCACGGCGGCCCGCGGGGACGATGCTATGCGGGTCGGCAGCCGAGCGGGAGTCAGTTCGGTTCCAAGATCGGCGTGTCGTGCGCCACCCGGCGACCCGGTCACCCGGCCACCGGCCACCCGGCCACGCGGGCGGCCGTTCGCCACGGCCCGGCTGCCGCCGTCAGCCCATCTCCTCCAGGGCCCGACCGCGGGTCTCCTTGATGCAGAAGGCGACGAACGGGATGGAGAGCAGCGCGAAGCACGCGTAGATCACGTAGGTGGCCGACAGGTTCCAGTTCGCCAGGTCGGGGAAGCTGACGGTGATCGCCCAGTTGGCGATCCACTGGGCGGAGGCCGCCACCGAGAGGGCGAGCGCGCGGATCCGGTTCGGGAACATCTCGCCGAGCAGCACCCAGACCACCACGCCCCAGGAGAAGGCGAAGCAGAGCACGAAGACGTGGGCGGCGACCAGCGCCACGGTGCCCTGCAGGCTGGGCAGGGTGGCGCTGCTGCCGGTGCCGGTGCGGTAGGAGAAGGCCCAGGCGGCCAGGCCCAGTGCGCCGGCCATGCCGATCGAGCCGGCCAGCGCGAGCGGCTTGCGCCCGATCCGGTCCACCAGCGACATCGCGATCACCGTGCCGACCACGTTGACGATCGAGGTGGAGATGCTGATCAGCAGCGAGTTGCTCTCGTTGATGCCCACCGACTGCCAGAGCACCGAGGAGTAGTAGAAGATCACGTTGATCCCGACGAACTGCTGGAAGACCGAGGCGCCGATGCCGACCCAGACGATCGGCAGCAGGCCGAACCGACCGCCGGTCAGGTCGGGCAGGCGCGGCTTGTGCGCGCCGGCCAGCACCGCGCGGATCTCCGCCACCCGGGCGTCCGGGTCGACCGCGGGCCCCTCCACCTCGCGCAGCACCGCGCGGGCCCGCTCCTCGCGGCCGGTGGCGATCAGGTGGCGCGGCGACTCGGGGATGAACAGCGCCATCACCCCGTACACCAGTGCGGGCACCGTCTCCGCGCCGAGCATCCACTGCCAGGCCTGGACGCCGGCCAGGTGGTTGGTGGACTCCCCGCCGGCGCCCTGGTTGAGCCCGTAGTTGACCAGCTGGGAGACCATGATGCCGAGCACGATGGCCATCTGCTGGAAGGAGGCCAGCCGGCCGCGGTAGGCGGGCGGCGAGACCTCGGCGATGTAGGTCGGGGCGATCACCGAGGCGATGCCGATCGCGATGCCGCCCAGCACCCGCCACAGCGCCAGCACCTGGACGCTGGGCGGGAACATCGAGCCGACGCCGCTGATCGCGAAGAGCGTGGCGGCCAGCCACATGGTCTTCACCCGGCCCAGGTGGTCGGCCAGCCAGCCCGCCGCGACGGCCCCGGCGGCCGAGCCGAGCAGCGCGATCGCCACCACGAAGGCGGTCTCGCCGCTGCCGACGTGGAAGTGCTTCTGGATGCCGGTGACCGCGCCGTTGATCACGGCGCTGTCGTAGCCGAACAGGAAGCCGCCCATCGCCGCCGCCGCCGAGATGAAGACGACGTGGCCCAGCTCGGCGTTCTCGGCGGCGGGCTGCGCCGGCGCGGTCCTGGACAGAACGGCCTCCCGGGTCGGGGTGCAGGGTCCTGACCATCAGATCAGCTGACCGCCCGTCATGCCGGTAATGACCGGGTATGTCGTTCCGTCGGTTGGTGCACGGCGGTTGGTGCGCAGCGGTGCGGGCAGGCCCGTCAGTCGGCCGCCGGCAGCGGACAGCCGCCCCGGGCCGCGTTGCGCCGCAGCAGCTGGGCGCGGGCCCCGGCGTCCCCGGGAGCGGCCCGCTCGGCCAGCCGCTCGGCCTGCGCCAGCTGCTGCTCGACGGGCACCTTGTCGTCGTACTTGAACTTGGCCCGGACCCGGCGGACCGTCAGTCGCAGCCCGCGGATCCCGCTCAGCCGGGGGCCGAACGGCTCGGCGCCCGGCGCCACCCGGGGCTCGACGGCCTCCGGCTGGAAGTGCGCCAGCTGGCGGTTGAGGATCTCCGCCTTGCCCGCCGCGTCGTTCACCACCTGCGCCTCGCACTCGAACTGCACGGCGGTGTAGTGGCTGGTCGGCGTCTGGCCCGGCCGCCAGTAGCCGGGGATGAAGGCGTAGTCGTCGGTGACCATCAGGGTCACCCGCGGGTCGGCGGCGACCGCCGTGAACAGCGGGTTGGGCGCGGCCAGGTGGAGCAGGATCTCCTCCCGCTCGGTGTCCAGCAGGAAGTGGGTCGGCACCAGCACCGGCCAGGCGTCCTCGCCGGCGCCGTTCGCGGCGAGCACGCCGAAGTCCCGTCCGGCCAGGAAGGCGCGCCACTCGGCCTCGCTGCCGCGGTCCCAGGAGCGGATCAGCATCAGACGTCCGCCTTCCGCTCGCCCGGCTGGAAGTCGTGCAGGTAGTCGGGCAGCTCCCGGGTGGTGCCCGGGTGCGGGACGGGGGCGCCGTAGGTCGTGGCCATCGGGACCACGCCGGACCAGAAGGGGAGGTCCTGGTCCTCCGGGTCGTCGTCGGCGCCGTCGTCGCGGGTCTTGGCCGAGACCTCGTCCAGCACCAGGCGGATCACCGCGGTCTTGGCCAGCTCCTTCGGGTTGGCCCGGCGCACGTCACCCGAGCGGCCGGGGACCGCGTGGTCGACCAGCGCGTCGAGCGCGACGGCGAGCTCGTCCGGGTCGGTGACCTGCTCGGCGATGCCGTGCGCCACCACCGAGCGGAAGTTGACCGAGTGGTTGAAGGCGGACTTGGTCAGCACCAGGCCGTCGACGTGGGTGACGGTCACGCAGACCGGCAGCCCGGCGGCGCCGCTCGCGGTGCGCAGCGGGCGGCTGCCGGTGGAGCCGTGCAGGTAGAGCCGGTCGTCGACGCGGGCGAAGATCGTCGGTAGCACCACCGGTGCGCCGTCCGCGACGAAGCCGAGGTGGCAGACCCAGGCGGTGTCCAGGATCGCGTGGATCCGGGCCCGTTCCCAGGTCGCCCGGTCCTTGTAGCGGGTCGGGGTGGTGCGCGGGGTGCGGGCGTACTCGGTGCGCTCCGCCTGGTGCTCCGCAGTGGGCGTTTCGACCGGCGCCGGCTTCGACATGACATCCCCCTATGTACTAGTGCATAATCTACTTTGTGCTAGGAGACTATCGGATCCAAGGGCGGCGCGCCACGGAGATCGCCGCCGACGTCGAACGCGCGGTCGGCACCGGCGAGCTGGAACCCGGGCAGGCGCTGCCGCCGCTGCGGGAACTCGCGGTCGAGCTGGGCGTCAACCCGAACACCGTGGCCGCCGCCTACCGCCTGCTGCGCGACCGCGGGGTGATCGAGACCGCCGGCCGCAAGGGCAGCCGGATCCGCCCCCGCCCGGTCACCACCCCGCGCGACCGCGCCCGCCCGCCCGCCCCGCCCGGCACCCGCAACCTGTCCGCCGGCAACCCCGACCCGCGGCTGCTGCCCCCGCTCGCCGAGGCCCTCGCGGTGGCCGCCGCCGCGGCCGACCGGGCCCCGGTGCTCTACGGGCACCCGGTCGCCGACCCCGAGCTGATCGGCTTCGCCGCCGCCGGCTTCCACGCGGACGGCCTGCCGGCCGCCGCCTTCGCGGTGACCAACGGCGCGCTGGACGCGATCGACCGCCTGCTGGCGGGCCGGCTGCGCCCGGGCGACGCGGTCGCGGTGGAGGACCCGGGCTGGAGCAGCGCCCTCGACCTGCTGCCCGCCCACGGCCTGCGCGCGGTGCCGGTGGCCCTGGACGACCAGGGGCTGCGCCCGGCCGCCCTGGCCGCGGCGCTGGCGGGCGGGGTGCGCGCGCTGTTGGTCACCAGCCGGGCGCAGAACCCGACCGGCGCGGTGCTCACCGAGGCCCGGGCCGCCGAGCTGCGCCCGCTGCTGGCCGCCCACCCCGGGGTGCTGCTGGTGGAGGACGACCACGGCCACGGCATTACCGAGAAGCCGTTCGCCACCCTCGCCTGCGGTGCGGACCGGCAGCCCGTGGTGCCGCACTGGGCGGTGATCCGCTCGGCCGCCAAGGCCTTCGGCCCCGACCTGCGGCTCGCCGTGCTGACCGGGGACCAGGACACCGTGGACCGGCTGCTCGGCCGGCAGCGGCTGGACACCGGCTGGGTCAGCCACCTGCTGCAACGCACCGCCGCCGAGCTCTGGCGCACCCTGGGGGCCCGACCGCCCGGGGTGGCCGAGGCCTATCGGGAGCGCCGGGACGCGCTGCTGGTGGCGCTGGCGGAGCACGGCATCGTCGGCCACGGCGTGAGCGGGGTGAACGTCTGGGTGCCGGTGCCGGAGGAGACCGCGGCCGTGGTCGGCATGTTGCAGCGCGGCTGGGCGGTGACCCCGGGGGCGCCGTTCCGGCTGGAGTCGCCGGCCGGCATCCGGATCACGGTGGCCCAGCTGGACCCGGCCGAGGCGCCGCTGGTGGCCGCGGACCTGGCGGCGGTGCTCGGCGGCGCGCCGGCCCGGGCGCGGTCGATCTGAGGGGCTTTGCCACGGGGTGCCCGGGGGGCGGAGTTAACGTGCCGGTAACAACGTGAGAAAGGTGGCGCAGCTACCTAGCGGTAACCAGCGCGCTCATGCCACATTCATCGCGCCACCGGCCGGCGGCCCTCCCACACCCTCAGCGGCGCCCCGCTCCCCACGCGGAGCGCCGCCTTCCGCAGGAGTTCGCCGTGCTCGAACGATCCCCACAGGTCAAGCGCGCCCACTTGCTCCGCAGACCGCTCGCCGCGCTGCTCACGCTGCCGCTGTGCGCGGGCGGTCTGCTCACCCTGGCCGCCCCCGCGCAGGCCGCCGTCCCCACCGGCCCGACGGTCAGCGTCACGCTCGGTGACAGTTACATCTCCGGCGAGGCCGGTCGCTGGATGGGCAACAGCGACGACACCGGCACCGACCGGGACGGCACCGACCGGGCCTGGAACGGCAGCGGCTACGACCCGACCACGGTCTACGGCTCGACCTACGCCAGCGGCTGCGACCGCTCGGACGTGGCCGAGGTGGCCAGTGCCACCGGCATCGCCCAGGCCGGCGTCAACCTGGCCTGCTCCGGCGCCACCACCGCCGACGTCTTCCGCGCCGCCGACGGCGGCCAGACCTTCAAGGGCGAGGCCCCGCAGGCCGACCAGCTGGCCCAGCTCGCGGCGAAGGACGACGTCAAGCTGATCACCCTGTCGATCGGCGGCAACGACCTCGGCTTCTCCGACGTGATCACCAGCTGCGCCGAGGACTACCTGATCTGGGACTCCTACTGCAACAGCACCCAGCAGCAGACGATCGACGCCAAGATGCCCGCCGCGATGGCAGGCGTCGGCAAGGCGATCGACGAGGTCCGCGCGGCGATGACCGCCGACGGTTACACCGACTCGGACTACCGGATCGTGCTCCAGTCCTACCCCTCGCCGATCCCGCGCAGCAGCGAGAACCGCTACCCGGAGAGCGGCTGGACGCGCGCCGACACCGGCGGTTGCCCGTTCTGGAACGTCGACTCCGACTGGGCCCGGGACACCCTGGTCCCGGAGGTCTCCGACCAGCTGGCCAAGGTCGCGGCCGCGAAGGGCGTGCAGTTCCTGGACCTGCGCGACCTGCTGCAGGGCCGCGAGGTCTGCTCCACCGCCACCCAGCTGGCCACCCCGAGCAGCCCGCCGTCGGCCACCACCAGCGAGTGGGCCCGGTTCGTCGACGTCGGCACCACCACCCAGGGCACCACCCAGGAGTCGATGCACCCCGACTACTACGCCCAGCTGGCCCTCGGGCACTGCCTGAGCCTGCTCTGGGCGCAGAGCGGGGCCGACTACGCCTGCCGCAACACCGCGGGCCAGGACGCCTCGGGGATGTACCTGACGCCCGCCTCGTGACGCCGCTCTCCTGACCTCGGTCTCCTGACATCGGTCGGAGGAGAGAGCAGCGCGCCCGGCCCGTCGCCTCCTGGGGGAGCGGCGGGCCGG
>NZ_JBNQTI010000230.1:0-9978 GCF_050325825.1 Kitasatospora sp. LaBMicrA B282 | reverse complement strand
GCACCGATCGACCCGTGGCGGGGCTCCGGGGCGGGCTGGCCGCCGACCAGCGCCCGCACTCGCGGGCCCGCGACCGGGACCGCCAGGGGGTGCGCGCCCGTCATCCGTGGGACGGCCTTGTGCTGCCGCCCGGCCCGGCCGGCTCTTCGGCGTCCTGTCGTGGGGTCAGCGGGCGAGGGCGACGGCCAGGGGGTGCAGGCGCAGGGGGCGTCCGGTCAGGCGGAGGGGTTTGGGTTGGGTGGGGATGGGTGGTGGTGCGGGTTCGCGCCAGTGGGTGGGGACGGGTTTGACCAGGCGGGCGAGGGTGAGGGTGATGGCGGTCCAGGCGAGGTGGGATTCGGCGTGGGTGATGGTGCGCTCGTAGTCGCGGCAGTACCGGCGGGAGCGCATCAGCCACGAAATTGATCTTTCTACCACCCAGCGTTTGGGTTGGAGGACGAAGCCCTTCTGGCCGCGCCGGCTGACGGTCTTCAGGGTGATCCGTAGACGTGTGCGGGCCCGGTCGATGAGCTGGCCGCCGTAGGCGGAGTCGGCCCAAACAAGGGTGATCTCGGGGTGCGTGAGGCGCAGCCGGAAGAGGATCTCGCGTGCGGCGTCGCGGTCTTGGAGGTCGGCTGGGGTGACCATCATCATCACCGGGGTACCGCGCAGGTCGACGGCCACGTGGCGTTTGCGGCCGTCGATTTTCCTGCCGCCGTCGTAGCCGCGGGTGGCTTGGCCGACGCAGGCGTCGCCTTTGATGGTCTGGGAGTCGACCACGATGGTCACCGAGCGCGGGTTCTTGCCTTCCCGGAGGCGCTGCCGCTCGCTCAAGGCGGCCATGACCTGGTAGGTGACGCCGGCGCGGTGCCAGCGGCTGAAGAAGCCGAAGACCGTCCAGGCGGGCGGGAAGTCCCGTGGGAGGGCGCGCCACTGGCAGCCGGTCTGGTTCACGTAGCGGATGGCGTCCACGATGGCGCGCCACGGCCACTTCCCCGGACGCCTGCCCGTAGGGGTGGCGCCCTGCCGGCGCAGCGGCGGGCCGCGCTGGAGCAGGTCGCCCCGTGGTGGGCACCAGCCTGGCCAATCGCCTGGCAGCGCACCTACGCCGCGGCCGGCAATGGTGGCTGACCTGCGAGGGCCGGGTCGACTGGCCGAGACTGCCGGTCGGGGCCACCTTCGAGGGCGAGCAGCTCGGCCGGTGGGCGGCCGGGCAACGGGCCGGCTGGGCCGACCTGGTCGGGGAACAGCGGGAACTGCTCGGTGCGCTCGGCATCGAGGGGGACCAGGTGCTCGCCGCCGCGAAGGCCACGATGGTGGCCAAGGCGAAGACATCACGGGCGGACCGCTTCGCGCTGGGCCTGGCGGCGCTGGCCGCGTTCGCCGAGCGGGAAGGGCACGTTCGGGTCTCGCGCGCCCACCGGGAGGACGGGCTGGCGCTGGGCACCTGGCTCAACAACACCCGAGCCCGGCGGGCCGGGCTGACCGCCGAGCAGCGCGGTCAACTGGAGGCGCTCGGGGTGACCTGGTGAGCAGCTCTGGCACCAGCGAGGCGGCCGGCGTGCCCGGTGAGGGCGGCGCCGAGGCGGTGGTGCGGGCGCGGGTGGCCGGCGGGCGCCGCGACCACCGCGTCCTGCGGGTCCGCCTCGCCCGGCCCGGCCGGCGGCCGGCGGTTCGGCTGCGGACCCTGTGCGGAGCGCACCACCTGGCCGAGCGAGACCTGGAGCGGCCGCTGTGCGGGGTACCGTGCCCGGCCTGCGAACAGGTCGGCGACCCCTTGGCCGCTCGACGCGCGGTCCTGGCACGCGAACAACACCGCGCCGACCACCACGGCCAGGACCCGCTCCCCTACCCCCTGTCCCCCAGCTCCGCCCGGCCCTGACGGCGGATCGGAACCCGACGATCCGACAAATGATCCGAACCGGCGGAAAGACGTGACCGCGGGCTGGGTGAGCGCGTGCGGCGGATATGACTTCCGGTGCCCTGTGCCCGGACGTTCTGTGAGGAAGTCGCGATGACCGTGTCCCGCCCCACCTCCCGGATGGTGGCCCTGGCCACCGCCACCCTGCTGGGCGCCAGCATGGCCGTCTCGGTGAGCACACCCGCCCGGGCTGCAGGTGACCTGCCGGCCGGCTGCACCCAGACCGGTCCGGTGGGCGGGGTCACCACCTACAGGTGCACCTCCGGGCTAAGCCAAGCCTGGACGCTGACCGGTGGCAACACGGTCATCGACATCACCAACAGCAATCCGGGACAGCCCGGTATCTCGTCCTCCGGCGCGCTCGCGTACACCGGGAAGGGCACCGTGCGGATCAGCGTCACCGGTGGGCGTGGCACCGCCACCTCCCCCGGGGGTGACGGCAATCAGGGCAGCATCCAGATCGGCGCTTCAGCCTCCACCGCCACGCTTCAAGTCTCCGGCGCCCCTGGCGTGAACGGCACCGCCACCGCACGTGCTGGCACAGGAGGCGGGGACGGCTGCGATGGCGGAACCATCACCGTCAACACCCCCGCCCCCGGAAGTTCCGTGACGCTCAGCGCAGGCTCAGGCGGCCGCGGCTTCAACGGCCCGGGTCGAACCAGCACGGCCGGCGGGGCGGGCGGGCACGGGGGCAACGGTGCCCGCAACTGCAAAGTCACCAGCACCATGGCCACCACCATCACCGGCGGCGCAGGCGGCGCAGGCGGGAATGGGGGCAACAACTACCAGAACTTTCCGACGACCAGCGGCGGCAACGGCGGCAACGGCGGCGATGCCGGTGCCGGGACGAGCGGCGGCAGCATCAAAGCCACCTCGACGCTCACCATCACCGGCGGCGCCGGTGGCGCCGGCGGACAGGGGGGCGCCGGCACCATCGCCAGCACCAGCGGTACCGGCGGCAACGGGGGCGCGGCCGGGACCGGAGTCGACACCACCACCGTCAACGCCACCTCGACGCTGACCATCACCGGCGGCACCGGCGGCACCGCCGGACCCACCAGCATCACTCGCGGGGGCACGACCGGTACCGCCGCCCGCGGTGGCACCGGAGGCGTCAACTGCATGATCACCGCCCCGAACGCCTCGATCGCACTCCCCGCCCGCCCCCTCGCGTTCGCGCGATCAGTGTCGGTGATCGCAGGCGGGGCCGGCGGGCAGAGCGGGACAGTCGTCGCAGGCACCCGCACACCCGCCGGAACCGGGGGAGTTGGTGTCAACAACTGCACCGTCAACCTGACCATCACCTCGTTCTCCGGCCCCGGCCTGACAGATGTCGCTGCCGGGGTCGCCGGCGGAGCAGGCGGGGCCGGGCACAATGGTTCCCCGGCCGGGAGCGGCGGAACCGGCACCATCGGCGGAAGCACCACCGTCACCCTGAAAGCTGCAGCACCGGGCGAGGCTGGCATCGTCGCGGGGGTCGCCGGCGGACCGGGCGGGAGCGGAGATTCAGACTCCCTGAACGGCGCCGGTGGAACCGGCGCCGCGGGAGGAACCGTCAACGTCATCAAGACCGCCTCGGCACCGCGCTTCGCCGGCATCACAGGAGGCCAGGGCAGCCCCGGTACCGTCGGCAGCGCCGGAGGAACCGGCACCACCGGGACCACCACCAGCAGCACCAGCCTCGTCGTGCTCGGTGGCGAAGGCGGCTACGGCACAGGGGCCAGCGGTATCGGCGGGGCCGGAGGCGACGGGAACCAGGGCACCCTGAGCAGCACAGCCACCAGCCCCACCATCACCGTCACCGGCGGGCGAGGAGGTTCTGGCGGGGGCCTCGGAAAGAACGGCGCCGGCGGGGCCGGGAACCTGGGCACCATCAACGGCGCAACCAGCGGCAACTACACCATCACCGCCACCGGCGGCACTGGAGGCCAAGGCCCCACCACCACAACCTCCGGCGTGGGCAACGCCGACGGCGCCACCATCTCCTTCTCCGGCACGAACAACACGATCACCGTCGACACCAACGGCACCAAAGCCCCCAGCACCGCACGCATCGACGGCAACGCCGGCAGCAACAACACCATCAACGTGACAACCAACAACGGCGTCATCCAAGCCGGCACCGGCCAACACAACACCTGCAACATCACCACCAACAACAACCCCACCAAAACCACCAATTGCTGACCCCCACCCGCCCCGACCAGCGAACCCGACCACAGGCGCAGCGGAGGCCAGGCCCGGAGCCCTGTCTCCACGGCACCCGCTCACGCCAGGCGGCCACCGGCATGCGACCGGCCGGGCCGACCTGCTCAAGGAATAGCGCGAGCTGATGGTCGGGCTCGGGATCGAGGAGGACCAGGCGCTCGCCGCCAAAAAGGCCGCCGCCGCGGCCAAGCGGCGCACCTCGCGCACCGACCGCCTCGCCCAGGGCCTGGCCGCCCTGGCCCTGTTCGCTGAGCGGGAGGGTCACGTTCGAGTCCCGCGCGCCCACCGTGAGGACGCGGCGTCGCTGGGCACCTGGCTCAACAACACGAAGGCCCGGCGGGCCGGACTGACCGCCGAGCAGCGCGGTCAACTGGAAGCACTCGGGGTGGCCTGGTAGGGCCGGCTGGTGCTGCGCGGGGCGGGTGACCACGTTGTCCGGGAACAACAGGCCGCAGGCCGCCCCGAAACCTCGGCCGGACGCCCCGAGACGGCCAAGGGCGAGCGTACCGGCGCCGATCGGCCCCAGGGAAGGGCACAGCGGGGCTGTCCTTCGACAAGGAAGTTAGCCGGAGTCAGTCCTCTGACCAGGCTCGACTGACTTCCTTGTCAAGGCGTCGGAGTGGGGCCGGGGCGGCAGATGCCGCAGTGGGGCCGTAGGTCGTGGCGTCGGATCCCCTTCGTCAGGGTGGAGTAGGCGCCCTGATAACCGAGTTCCACCAGGTCCTCGAACAGGGTGGAGACGGGCAGGTGGGGATCGTCGGTGAAGCGCCGCCGGCAGTAGTCGATGAAGGGCTCCAACTGGTCGGGTCCCGCGCGGCGGGTGGCGCTCGTTGGACGCTGGCCCGTCAGGTAGCTGCGGATGGTCTTCCGGTCGCGTCGCAGGTGGCGGGCGATGACGGAGATCGTCCAGCCACGAGCGCGCATGGCCTGGGCATCTTCGACTTCCTGAGGAGTGAGCATCGTGGCGGCCCTGTTCTCCCGGTTCACGTGGCGGCGGTCTTGCGCTGGCGCGCGATGTAGCTGCTGACGCTGGCGAAGCTGATGGCGATGTCGTGGTCGTCGAGGAGCCGGCACCAGATTTGGCGGGCGGTCAGTCCCTGTTCCAGGAGTGCGTCAATGTGCTCCCGGGTGTGGTCCAGGACCCGCTTGTAGCGGGCGACGACCTGTCGACGTTGCGGGGTGACGGCCGTCAGGGCCCGTCGGACGGCGCGGGGACGGACGCGGTGGCGGGCGGCGAGGACGCCGACAGGACAGCCGACTTGGGCGTCTGTGCGTATGGCGGAGACGAGCATGAGTTCGTCGGCTCTCGCCGATGAGACGCTCGCTGTGGGCGGCCGGTGCCTGCGTCCCGAGGGCCGACGCGCCGCGGGCGGAGCTGGTGGCAGCAGGTCGGGAAGAGCCCGGGCGAGGTTGGCCGCAGAGCGTCCCGTGAGGGCGGCGAGACGGGCCGGGCGGACGGAGGCGGTGGGACTTGTGGTGTTGCAGAGCGTCTCGTGCAGGAAGCTGGGTTTGAGGTGGTTGGCGCGGGCCAGCCGCCGGACGTATGAGGCGGTGCTCTCTCCCAGGTGAGGGCGGATGGGGATGGGCAGCGGTGCCAGGCGGTCGGGCTCTGGGCCGGTCACTGCCGGGTTGCCTTCTTCAGCGGGGACAGCGCGGTCTCGGCGGCGTGGTCGAGAGGGACGGCGTCCAGCCCGTCCTTCGTCACGCGTTCGGTGCCTTCGAGGATCGCGTCGATCGCGGCTCCGCGGATCGCGTGTGACAGCGCGCCGATCATGCCGTCGGCCCGGGTGTGCAGGTAACGGGACAGTTTGACCAGGCTGCCGGGCGGGTGGTCGTGCAGCAGGAGGGTGTTCTCCATCGTTGCGACCAGTGCTTTCCACTCGGTGCCGTAGGGGAACGGGCGGGTGGGCAGGAGGGTGAAGCGGCCCGCGATCTGGGCGCCTCGGGTGCCAGCCAGGAGTTCGCTTCCCTCGACGTCGATGCCCGCATAGATGAAGGTGGCCGGGATCCGTTCCGAGAAGTACTTCAGCGTGTCGGAGACCTCGGCGCCCGACCGTGTGGTCTGCGAGATGTTGTGGATCTCGTCCACGAGTACCAGGCCGCTTCGGGTGTCGGTGCAGACGCCGACCACGGCCTCGATGATGTCGGTCATGTTGGAGCGGCCGTTGACTGGCAGGCCGAGGAAGCGGGCGAACTCGGCGGCGACCATGCGGGCGGTCGCGGCCGGCGGGACGGTGACGTAAAGCACCGGGATGCGGTCGGAGACGCCCGGGTGCCGGGCCCGGTCGAGCAGTTCGTGGGAGCGTCCGAGCTGGGTGATCGCGATGGTCTTGCCGGTGCCGGCCATGCCGGAGACGATCAGGCCGCGACGGGCGCTGATCGCGTGCCGGTTCAGCAGGACCAGGCGGCGCCCGCAGGTTGCCGTCTTCTGAACGAACGAGGTGGCGACCACCAGCATGCGGGCGTGGTGGTCGAGGCGGTCCTCGTCGTAGAGGTCGCGTTCCGTGGCGGACATCCGTCCCAAGTCGTGCTCGGAGAGCAAGACCGGGGGCTCGCCGGCCCCGGCGACGAACCTCCGCCAGCCCTCCAGGGTGGTCAGCTGCCGGCTGGCCTCGGCGTCCGCTTTCTGCAGGACGGTGTGCCCGGTCGCCGGGGCAGAGGTGGTCATGTGCGCCTCCAGGGGTTCGCGAGCGGGTCGAACAAGCCCAGCGGGATGACTTCGGCGAGTTCCTCGTCCTCCTCCTGCGGCGGCGGGGCCTCGGCGGCAGGCTCATCCGGGAGCGGGCGAGCGGTGGTTGTGGCGAGCGTGCGGGCTGCGACGCGGCGCTCGCGGCGGGCTCGCTTCGCGGGCTGGGCGGGGCCGTCATGGGCGCGCTGGAGCAGGGCCGCCGCGGCATCGGCGATCTGCTCTTCGGTGCCGCCGGGCGTCTGCTCGACCGCCAGGTCCCAGGCCATCTCCCCGAACGGGACGCCGGCGCGGTGCAGGTGCTTCCAGAAGACGGTGATCCACTCGCCGCGGCGGCGATCCCGGACCCAGATCCGGGTGACGTCGTAGGGGTCGTGGTGGATCTCCCACAGCCCCTTCTTCTCCGCCACTCCGGAGTGCTGACGGCGCAACGGGTTCAGCTCGGGGCCGTCGTAGGTGCGGTGCTTGATCCGGATGCCGTAGGAGTTGACGGCCTGCCAGCGGGCGGGCAGCAGTTCGATGTAGTCGTCCCCGCTCAGCTGGACCGGGACGTAGCCGCTCGACTCCACGAGCGCGGCGTACTTCTCGTTCGGCGAGAACGCCCGTCCGGGCGCGTCCGGGTCTCGGAGCGCGTCATGGGGCCTGGATTGCCAGACCGCGATGAGCCACTCGTCCAGTAGGCCCTGCAACTCGGGCAGTGACCACAGCGGCCCGTCCTCCAGACGTCGGCCGCGGTGCTCGGTGCTGCGGCCGGTGTAGCCGGCGACGAACTGCGCGAACAGCGAGGCCACGGACGCCAGGGTCTTCTCGATCGTCCCCTTGTCGCTTGGCGTCGCCTTGTGGGCGGGCTGCAGGTTGATGCCCAGAAAGCGGCATGACGCGCGGAAGGTGCGGGAGACGAACACCTTGCCGTGGTCGCAGACGATCGTCTCCGGCACGATCACCGGCCGCGCGGCGGCGTGCTCCAGACGCTCGTCGATGTCGAGCAGCCGCTGGTGCGGCAGCACCGAGCGGGACATCCGCAGCGCGTCCGACCAGCCCGGACGCATCGGCTCGGGGGTGATGCTGTGGGCCAGCAGCGCAGACGCGTCGGCGGCCTTGGTCGACGGCCTCAGCACCGCCGCGGTGATCGACCTGGTCGCGATGTCGACCATGGCCGTCATCTCGATCTTCTCGGCGATCCCGCCGTCCAGCCGCACCAGCACGTCCAGCGGAGTGGAGTCGATCTGCACCAGCTCGCCTGGCGCGCTTGCCGGAGCCTCCCCGAACGGGCCCGGTGGACGAAGGTTGACGGACTGCCGGGTGCGGGCCGAGCCGGTCGCGTGTGTGCCCGCGGCCAGCTTCCCGAAGAGCCGGTAGAGGGTGCGCTCGGTGGGGACCTCAATGCCGGCGGCGTCCTCACGGCTGGCCAGGATCTGCCGGGTTCGCCAGACGGTGAAGCCGATCGTCCTCGTGGACGCATCCGCCGTCTCGGCGATCGCCTGCCGCATGGCCTCCACCACCGCCGGATGGCACCGCCCGAAGGCGGGCATCTGCTTGGCTGTGCGGCCGTCGACCAGCCCGAACAGGCCCTCGCGCTGGTAGCGCTGGCGCCGCTGTTTGACCCCGCTCGCGCTCACCTGGTGCCCGGCCGCACTCAGTTCGGCGGCTTTGGCCCCCTCGCGCTGAGCCAGCGAACACCGCTTCGGGTCGAACTCCGGCCGCGGCACCGACCCCTGTGGCGCGTCCGGCGGAAGCCCGCGCAGCACCTCCAGGATGTGCCGCTCCCACCAGCGGGCCTGCTCGGCCGCCTCCTTCGGGAACTCCTCCAGCCGGGCCGTCGGCGGAACCCGCCGTCCTTCCTCGCTCACTTCCAGCCTCCCGTGCCAAGACGCACCGGCGTGCGCGGCCCGAGCAATTCGGCGCCCAGCTCGTCCGCGACCAACTCCCGCCGCCAGAGCAGATGGAACAGCACCGGCAGCGTCGCCAGCCGCTCCCCGGCCGCATCCGCCCCGCGCAGCAGCCCGGTCGGCGTGGCGAAGACCTCCCGCAGTCGCAGCTCGATCTCGCGGCGCAGGCAGCGCGGGTGCCGGTAGCGCGCCAGCCATCGCACATTCGCCAGCAGCACCGCCTCCGGTTCCCCCACCCGATCGAACCGCCAGCCGGCCATCTCGCAGGCCAGGCGCGTCATCGCGAACGCCTCCGCGTCCCGTTGCTCGATCCGGTCGTCCGCGCGAACATCGACGACGACCGCCGAGCCGTCCGTTCGGCGCACGAAGTAGTCCGGCGCGTGCCGACGCTCCCGCTCGCCGTCGTGCCAGTGCAGCCAGAACGGCTGCGAGGCGACCGCCACCACATCAGGTTCGAAGTCCAGCAGGACCAGCCGGTCCCGCTCCAGCCAGGACTCGAACCCGACATGGCCACCCGTGGTCGCCGACCAATACCAGCCCGCGAAGTGGCGCTCGCCCCGCGACCAGCGAAACGACCGCACTGGCGCCGCCGCCTCGAAGCGCGCAGTCACGCAGTCCAGCAGCGGACGACGCTGCCGCCCTCGTACCGCGTCCACGTACGCCATCTCGAAGTACGGCCCCGCAGCATCCAATCCGGCAGGTACGGCCATCCAGCACCCCCAGCCCGTTCACCTCACTGGGCAAGGTTCGCTGTCGCAGACACCGGAACGGCTGGATTCGCTGTCAAACGCCTCGAATGGATGACAAGGGACAGGGGCGCCTGGCAGGCGCTGTGGCGGCGGTACGCGCCGCCCTGATGAGGCTGGCCGAATTCGACCAGGCCTGCTGCTCGTTCCCCACTTGGTTGCTGTAGTCAACGATGTCCGGGGCCGCCCGCTCGTGGAGTATGCGGGCCGTGCCGAGCCGTCAAGGGCGCCTCCGGCGGCGCTACGCGCTGGGCTCCGCCCACCCCGGACTGCTCGCCCCGCCCCTGGACCTGGCCGGCTACCGGGCGGCCCCTCCGCTGTGGCGGCGGTCCGCAGGTCAGCGTGCTGATGGTGGGGAATCGTGCTCAGCAGGTCTGACCCATCCCCCAGCGGGGGGTGGTCGTTTTCAAGGCTCTGACCGGAACTCCGGATGCTGTTGGTGATCTTCATGAGTGACGGGTTCGAGTCCCGTCGCTCAGTTGCTGGCACAGGTGCTGGAAGCGGGTGGCCTGGCCTCGTTGGGGGTCGGTTGATCTGGCGTCGTCGCGG
>NZ_JBNQTI010000229.1:0-10035 GCF_050325825.1 Kitasatospora sp. LaBMicrA B282 | reverse complement strand
CGGCGGCCGCCCGGTGCGCCTGCTCCGGGGTGCGCCGCTCGCGCCGCGCCCCTTCGGCGGCCCGCTGCCAGGCGGGCGCCGCGGGTTCGGTGTCCAGTTCGAGCAGGACCGACTGCCGCGCCGCCGGGTCCGTGGCGAGCCCGACGGGCAGCGCGGCCGGCGTGCCGGGGGCGGCCGACAGGGTGACCCCGGCCAGCACGCCGACGGCGAGCAGCAGCCGGGCGGTCCGGATCCGCCCGGTGCGCCGGTGCTCGGCGTGCCGGTGCTCGGCGTGCCGGTGCTCGGCGTGCGGGTGCCGCCGGGCTGCCCGGTGGGTGGTGGTGGGGCAGCCACGGCGGCGGAAGGGTCGGATACGCACCGACCCAGGATCGGGGGTGGCGGAGAGCGCCGGCCCGGAATCCGGGGGAACGTCAGGCCAATGGCCCAACGGCCCGACGGACTCCCCCGGCAGGCAGGCCCCGGTCAGTGACCGGTGGCACCGCCGTTGTCGCGCCGGTCGAGCGCCCGCTGCAGGGCGGCGACGGCGCCGACCGGCTGCGGCTCGGTGCGCCGCCGGCGGCGGCGGGCGGGGGCCGTGGTGGGGGCGGTGACGGAGTGGCTGGGCAGCAGGTGTGCGGTGGGGGGCATACCGGGCTCCTTGGTCCAGGGAACGCCGAAGGCGGCGTCGGGGGTGAGAGGAGTGGGGTACGCCGGACGGGGATCGCCCGCCGAGGTGCGTACGGCGCGCACGGCCGGGGACTCGGGCCAGACGGTGGGGCCCGGGAGCGGGGCAGTCGGTGCGGCCATTTCACGGTACGCCGGTGCCCCGCCGCTGTCTCTACATTTAGTTGGATTTCCTAGTATCTGAGACGGGAGTCACCCGGACCGCGCAGCACCGGGCCCCGCACGCCGCCCGAACGGGGGATCCTGGGCCCACGAACGAAGCCCACGAACGCGGCCCACGGAAGCCCGCGAACGCGGCCGCGAACGGCCGGAGCCCGGACCGCGTGCAGCGGTCCGGGCTCCGGGACGGGACGGGGTGAGGGGCCGTCAGCCCAGGTCGACCGAGCGGGCGAACCTGGCGCCGATCTCGGCGGCGATCTCGGCCAGCACCTCCTGCGGGATCTCGGTGTCGACCGTGATCGAGGCCAGCGCGTCCTTGGTCTCGCGATCCCGGGCCACCTGCATGCCGGCGATGTTGATGTCGGCGTCGCCGAGGATCCGGCCGAGGGTGCCGACCACCCCGGGGCGGTCCTCGTACTGGAAGAAGGCCATGTGGTCGGTGAGCGCGACGTCCACGTCGAAGCCGTCCACGCCGACGATCTTCTGCTGCTGCTTGGGGCCGGACAGGGTGCCGGAGATGGCGACCTCGCTGCCGTTGGCCAGGGTGCCGCGCACGGTGATCACGTTGCGGTGCTCGGGGCTCTCGCTGCTGGTGGTCAGCCGCACCTCGACGCCGCGCTCCTGGGCGAACAGCGGGGCGTTCACGTAGGACACGGTCTCGGCCACCACGTCCTCGAAGACGCCCTTGAGCGCCGAGAGTTCGAGCACCTTGACGTCGTGCTGGGTGATCTCGCCGCGGACCTCGACGTCGAGCCGGACGGCCACCTCACCGGCCAGCGCGGTGAAGATCCGGCCGAGCTTCTCGGCCAGCGGCAGGCCGGGCCGGACGTCCTCGGCGATCACGCCGCCCTGCACGTTGACCGCGTCCGGGACCAGCTCGCCGGCCAGCGCCAGGCGCACCGACTTGGCCACCGCGATGCCGGCCTTCTCCTGCGCCTCGTCGGTGGACGCGCCCAGGTGCGGGGTGGCCACCACGTTGTCGAAGGTGAAGAGCGGGGAGTCGGTGCACGGCTCCTTGGCGTAGACGTCGAGGCCGGCGCCGGCCACCCGGCCCTCCTTGAGGGCGGCGGCGAGCGCGGCCTCGTCCACGATGCCGCCGCGGGCGGCGTTGACGATCCGGACGCTCGGCTTGACCTTGTGCAGCGCGTCGTCGCCGATCAGGCCGATGGTCTCGGGGGTCTTCGGCAGGTGGACGGTGATGAAGTCGGAGACCTCCAGCAGCTCGTCCAGCGAGAGCAGCTTGACGCCCATCTGGGCCGCGCGGGCGGCCTGGATGTAGGGGTCGTAGGCGACGATCTTCATGCCGAAGGCGGACATCCGCTGCGCCACCAGCACGCCGATCCGGCCCAGGCCCACCACACCGAGGGTCTTCTCGGAGAGCTCGACGCCGGTGTACTTGTTGCGCTTCCACTCACCGGCCTTGAGCGCGGAGTTGGCCGGCGCGATGTTGCGGGCGACCGAGATCAGCAGGCCGCAGGCCAGCTCGGCGGCGGTGACGATGTTGGAGGTCGGCGCGTTGACGACCATCACGCCGGCCTTGGTGGCGGCGGAGACGTCCACGTTGTCCAGGCCGACACCGGCCCGGGCCACCACCTTGAGGCGCTTGGCCGCGGCCAGCGCCTCGGCGTCGATCCGGGTGGCCGAGCGGATCAGGACCGCGTCCACGTCCGCGATCGCGGTCAGCAGCTCGGTGCGGTCGGCGCCGTCGCAACGGCGGATCTCGAAGTCCGGGCCCAGGGCGTCCACGGTGGCCGGGGAGAGCTCCTCGGCGATCAGTACCACAGCGCTTCGGGAGGTCACAGTGCTCACGACAGTTTTCCTTACTGTCCGGTACTCCCCCGCTCACTCCACCAGCACGTGGGCGTGGCCACGTGCGTGGCGAAGGCCGGCGCGGAGCACCGGCGGGCGTGGGGATGGTGGCATGCCGCGTAGGTAGACGCACGACGCTGTGGGCCTGACGCGCACTCGGAAGTGTATCGACGGACCAGGGGGATGCCTGCGCCCGCGCGGCGAAATCACCCGCACGGGATCAGACGGCTTGTACAGCCCCGGACGGCTCGGCACCGCCCGGGCAGTGCCCGGGAACGGAGCCGGGAGCAGCCCCGGGAGCACGGGGGTGCCGCGGGGACGGCCCGGCATCGGACCTCCCCGCGGCACCCGGCGCGCGGCTGGGTCAGGCGTCCTTGACCCAGCTCATCAGCTTGCGCAGCTCCTTGCCGGTGGTCTCCAGCAGGTGCTCCGAGTCGGCGTTCTTGTACTCGTTGTACTTCGGCAGACCGGCCTTGTACTCGGCGATCCAGGTGTTGGCGAAGGTGCCGTCCTGGATCTCCGCCAGGACCTTCTTCATCTCGGCCTTGGTGGCGTCGGTGATGATCCGCGGGCCGGTGACGTAGTCGCCCCACTCGGCGGTCTCGGAGACCGACCAGCGCATCTTCTCCAGGCCGCCCTCGTACATCAGGTCGACGATCAGCTTCAGCTCGTGCAGGCACTCGAAGTAGGCGATCTCCGGCTGGTAGCCGGCCTCGACCAGGGTCTCGAAACCGGCCTTGACCAGGGCGGCGGTGCCGCCGCAGAGCACCGCCTGCTCGCCGAACAGGTCGGTCTCGGTCTCCTCGGTGAAGGTGGTCTTGATGACGCCGGCCTTGGTGCCGCCGATGCCCTTGGCGTAGGACAGCGCCAGCGCGAAGGCGCCACCGGTGGCGTCCTGCTCGACGGCCGCGATGCACGGCACGCCGCGGCCCTCGACGTACTGGCGGCGGACCAGGTGGCCCGGGCCCTTCGGGGCGACCATGCAGACGTCCACGTCCGCCGGCGGCTTGATGAAGCCGAAGCGGATGTTCAGGCCGTGGCCGAAGAAGAGCGCGTCGCCCGCCTTCAGGTTCGGCTCGACGGCCTCCTTGTAGACGTCGGCCTGGATCGGGTCCGGGACCAGGATCATGATCACGTCGGCCTCGGCGGCGGCCTCGGACGGGGTGACCACGCGCAGGCCCTCCTCCTCCGCGGCGGCCCGGGACTTGGAGCCCGCCAGCAGGCCGACCCGGACGTCCACGCCCGAGTCGCGCAGCGACAGCGCGTGGGCGTGGCCCTGGCTGCCGTAGCCGATCACCGCGACCTTGCGGCCCTGGATGATGGACAGGTCGGCGTCGTCTTCGTAGAACAGCTCGGCCACGGTGGGACTTCTCCTTGCGTTGATCGCGTCGGTGCTCTGGCCACCGTACGCGCAGGTGATGGGGGTTCAGGGGTCACGCTCACGGAGCGGGACGGCACGCCGGGCGGGCCGGCGGCCCGGGCGCTCAGGCGGTGCGGTCGAGCGCGCGCAGCGAGCGGTCGGTGATCGAGCGGGCACCGCGCCCGATCGCCACCAGACCCGACTGCACGAGCTCCTTGATGCCGTACGGTTCCAGCATCCGCAGCATCGCCTCCAGCTTGTCCGAGCTGCCGGTGGCCTCGATGGTCACGGCCTCCGGCGACACGTCCACGGTCTTGGCGCGGAAGAGCTGCACGATCTCGACGACTTGGGACCGGGTCTCGTTGTCGGCCCGGACCTTCACCAGGACCAGTTCCCGCTGGATCGCAGCGGACTGGTCGAGCTCGACGATCTTTATCACGTTGACCAGCTTGTTGAGCTGCTTGGTGACCTGCTCGAGCGGCAGGTCCTCGACGTTGACCACGATGGTCATCCGGGAGATGTCCGGGTGCTCGGTCGGGCCGACGGCGAGGGAGTCGATGTTGAAGCCCCGACGGGAGAACAGGGCGGCGATGCGGGCGAGCACGCCGGGCTTGTTCTCGACCAGGACGGAGAGGGTGTGCTTGGACATGGGTCTGTTTCCCTGTTCCTGAGGGGCTGTCAGTCGAGGTCGTCGCCGAAGTCGGGACGGATGCCGCGGGCGAACTGGATCTCGTCGTTGCTGGTGCCGGCCGCGACCATCGGCCAGACCATCGCGTCCTGGTGGACGATGAAGTCGATCACCACCGGACGGTCGTTGATCTCCATCGCCTGCTTGATCACCGCGTCCAGGTCCTCCGGACGCTCGCAGCGCAGGCCGACGCAGCCCATCGCCTCCGACAGCAGCACGAAGTCCGGGATCCGGGTGCCCTGGGCGGGCGGCTCCTTGCCGTCGTGCTCGGGGCCCGAGTGCAGCACGGTGTTGGAGTAGCGCTGGTTGTAGAAGAGGGTCTGCCACTGGCGGACCATGCCCAGCGAGCCGTTGTTGATCACCGCGACCTTGATCGGCAGGTTGTTCAGCGCGCAGGTGACCAGCTCCTGGTTGGTCATCTGGAAGCAGCCGTCGCCGTCGATCGCCCAGACCGCGGCCTCCGGCCGGCCGGCCTTGGCGCCCATCGCGGCCGGGACCGCGTAGCCCATGGTGCCCGCGCCGCCCGAGTTCAGCCAGGTGGCCGGCTTCTCGTAGCTGATGAACTGCGAGGCCCACATCTGGTGCTGGCCGACGCCCGCCGCGTAGATCGCGTCCGGGCCGACCAGCTGACCGATCCGCTCGATCACCTGCTGCGGCGACAACTCGCCCGCCGGCGCGGGCTCGTAGCCCAGCGGGTAGGTCTTCTTCCACTCGTTGAGCTTGACCCACCAGTCGGTGTAGTCGCCCCTGCGGCCGGCCTCGTGCTCGGCCTGGACCGCGACGATCAGGTCCGCCAGCACCTCGCGGGCGTCGCCCACGATCGGCACGTCGGCCGGACGGTTCTTGCCGATCTCGGCCGGGTCGATGTCCGCGTGGACCACCTTGGCGTACGGCGCGAAGGAGTCCAGCTTGCCGGTGACCCGGTCGTCGAACCGGGCGCCCAGGGTGAAGAGCAGGTCGGACTTCTGCAGCGCGGTGACCGCCGGGACGCTGCCGTGCATGCCCGGCATGCCCAGGTGCTGCGGGTGGCTGTCCGGGAAGGCGCCCAGCGCCATCAGGGTGGTGACCACCGGGGCGCCGGTCAGCTCGGCCAGGATCCGCAGCTCGGCGGTGGCGTTCGCCTTGAGCACGCCGCCACCCACGTAGAGGACCGGCTTCCGGGCGTTCACCAGCAGCCGGGCGGCCTCGCGGATCTGCTTGGCGTGCGGCTTGGTGACCGGCCGGTAACCGGGCAGCGAGGTCTCCACCGGCCAGCGGAAGGTGGTGGTGGCCTGCAGCGCGTCCTTGGCGATGTCGACCAGCACCGGGCCGGGGCGGCCGGTGGCGGCGATGTGGAACGCCTCGGCGATCACCCGGGGGATCTCGGCCGGGTCGGTGACCAGGTAGTTGTGCTTGGTGATCGGCATCGTGATGCCGCAGATGTCGGCTTCCTGGAAGGCGTCGGTGCCGATCGCCTTGGAGGCGACCTGGCCGGTGATCGCGACCATCGGGACCGAGTCCATGTAGGCGTCGGCGATCGGGGTGACCAGGTTGGTCGCGCCCGGGCCCGAGGTGGCCATGCAGACCCCGACCCGACCGGTGGCCTGCGCGTAGCCGGTGGCCGCGTGGCCGGCGCCCTGCTCGTGGCGGACCAGGACGTGGCGGACCTTGACCGAGTCCATCAGCGGGTCGTAGGCCGGCAGGATCGCGCCGCCCGGGATACCGAAGATCGTGTCGGCCCCCACGGCCTCGAGCGAGCGGACGAGCGACTGCGCGCCGGTCATCGTCTCGACGACCGCGGTAGCGTCCGGGGACGGGGCGGCCGGGTGGTCCCCGCGGCGGGGGGATGCCGTGTGCTCAGTCATCTGCCTGTCTTCTTTCGCCGGGCGACTGTCCGTTTTCTTCCATTTTCAGGCGAAACGGACTGGCGTTACAACGGTGTTCGGAGGGTGTTCACAGGGTCTTGGTGCAACAAAAAACCCCTCGTGCCCAAAGGCATGCGAGGGGTGGCGCGTCGGCTTGGTGATGGAGTCGGGCAGTGAAGCCCGGGCTCAGCCGACGCGCCCGCCAAGTACGAGAATTCGGGTGCTCATGGCACCGACCTTGCTCCTCGGCGCAGGGCGATGTCAAGCAGGTGGGACGGCCGTCTCGCCATGCGGACCGACGGTCGACCCGCCCGGCGAGCCGCTGGGGGCCCGCCGTTCAGGCGTTTCGTGGCCCGGGTGGTGGTGCGACAGGTAGGGCCCGCCGGTCTCGCCACGGCCACCCGAACGGGTGTCGACGCCCCGCTCCCCGCGCGGTTCGCCGGCCGCCAGGTAGGCCCGCCGGGCCGACAGCGCGCCCAGCGGTCTGGGCAGCGGGTAGACCCGGCGGGCCAGCGCCCGGCGCAACCGGAACTCGTCCAGCGGCTGGGCGAAGGCCAGACCCTGACCATACCGGCAACCCAGCTCCTGAAGCACCGTCACTTGCCGTTCCTGGTCGACCCCCTCGGCCGCGGTGGCCAGCCCCAGCTCCCGGCCCAGCCGCAGCGCGTGGCCGGCCAGCGCCCGGCTGCGCGGGTTCTCGGCCAGCTCCTGGACCAGGGTGCGGTCCAGCTTGAGCGCGTCGAACGGCAGCCGGACCAGGGTGCCCAGCGAGCCGCCGCCGGCCCCGAATCCGGCCAGCGCGGTGCCCACCCCGAGCCGGCGCAGCGCCGCCAGCTTGCGGCCCAGCTCGTCGGCGACCGTGTCCGAGCCCATCCGGGCCAGCTCGATCACCAACCGCTCCGGCGGCAGCCCGGAGTCCCGCAGCGCCCCGGCGACGGTCTCGTGCAGCCCGGGGGCGCAGAGCCGCTCGGCGGTCAGCCGCACGGTGAGCGGCAGGGCGGCGACCGGCGAGCGGGTCGTGCCGCCGAGCGGCGCCGGGCCGCGCTGGGCGGCCTCGGCGATCGCCTGCTGGAGCAGCCACCGGGTGAACCGGCCGGCCGCGTCACCGGCCTCGGCGCCGCGCAGGAACTCGGCCGGGGTGAGCAGCAGGCCCTGCGCCGAGCGCCACCGGGCGATCGCCTCCAGCCCGGCCACCGCCCCGGTGCGCAGGTCGACCACCGGCTGGTGGAGCAGCGCGAAGCTGCCCTCCCGCACCGCGAGGCGCAGCCGGTCGTCCAGCTCCCGGCGGCGCTCCACCTCGCTGCGCATCGCCGGGCTGTAGAGCACCACCCGGCCCTTGCCCTCGGACTTGGCCCGGTACATCGCCAGGTCGGCGTCGCGCATCAGCTCGTCGGCCAGCGTGACCACCTCCGCCCCCGGCTGCCCGTACGGGTCGAGCTCGCGCGGGCCGAAGGCGATGCCGATGCTGGCCGCCACGCCGAGCTCGGTGCCGCCGATCCAGTACGGCTCGGAGAGCGCCAGGCGCAGCCGCTCGGCCAGCTCCTGCACCCGCAGCTTGCCCAGCGGCCCGCAGACCAGCACCGCGAACTCGTCGCCGCCGAACCGGGCCACGGTGTCCCCGGAGCGCACCGTGGCCTGCAGTCGGCGGGCGGCCTGCACCAGCAGCTGGTCGCCGACCTGGTGACCGGCGCTGTCGTTGACCGCCTTGAAGCCGTCCAGGTCCAGGAAGAGCACCGCGACCGTGCCCGGCTCCTGGTACGGGTGCTCGCGCGGGGCCTCCCCGCCGACCGACCGGGTGTCGAACGGCCGGTCCCCGCGGCCGCCCAGCGCGGCCCGCAGCCGCTCGGCGAAGAGCGCCCGGTTGGGCAGGTCGGTGAGCGGGTCGTGGAAGGCGTTGTGCTGCAGCTGCGCCTGCAGCCGGACCCGCTCGGTGACGTCCCGGCTGTTCAGGATCAGCCCGTCGCGGTACCGGTTGACGGTGGACTCCACGTGCAGCCACTCGCCGCCGCCGGCCTTGATCCGGCACTCCACCCGGGCGCTCGGCTCGCCGCTGCGGGCCGGCGGGGTGTGGGTGAGCTGGCGGGCCAACCGCTGGCTGCGGGCCAGGAACCGGCGCACCTCGCCGACCACCCGGTCCGCGTCCTCGGGGTGCACCAGGTCCAGCAGCCGGCCGCCGACCAGTTCCTCCGGATCGCGGCTGTAGACGCCGAGCGCGGCCGGCGAGACGTAGGAGAGCACGCCGTTCGCGCCGGTGATCATGATGACGTCGCTGGAACCCTGCACCAGTGACCGGAAGTGCGCCTCCTTCTGCGCCAACTCCTGGGCCAGCGAGAGGTTGTCCAGCAGCATGATGCCCTGACGGACGATCAGTGCCAGGCCCACGGTGCAGGCCACCACGATCACCACCCGGTCCATCGGATGCCCCCCGAGAGCGTTGTAGAGGATGCCGGCGGTGCAGACCGAGGCGGCGGCGTACGGGGTCAGCGCACTGAAGGTGGAGGCCACCCGGCGCCGCGGCGTGCCACCGGCCGAGGGGTGCTCGCGGCTGGGTCGCCCGCGCCGCCAGCGGCTGGACCACGGGGCGAACGCGAGCAGCAGGCTGCCGGCGAACCAGCCCGCGTCCAGCAGGTCGCCGGAGTGGTAGCTGTTGTGCAGCTCCGGCGTGGTGAACAGGCCGTCGCAGACCACGGTGACCGCCAGGCCGAGCATCGCGGTGTGCACCGCGACCCGGTTGCTGTCCCGGCTGCGGAAGCGCAGGCCGACCACCAGCGAGACCATCACGATGTCCAGCACCGGGTAGGCGAGCGAGAAGCCCATCCGCAGCGGGTTGCCGGACTCGCCCTCGGCGGTGCGGCCCAGGGCCAGGCTCCAGCTGAGCGTGAAGAGCGAGCCGGCCACCATCCAGGCGTCCAGCAGCAGGCAGAGCCAGCCGGCCGCGCCGCGCGGCCGCTGGGCCAGCACCAACAGGCCGGTCAGCGCCAGCGGGGCGAAGGCCAGGAAGGCGTAGTCGGCCAGCGAGTCGGGCGGCAGCTCCCGGCGCAGCACCACCTCGTACCAGCCCCAGGTGCCGTTGCCGACCGCGACGGCGGCCGAGGAGAGGCCGAACAGCAGCCAGGCCGGCCGGGTGGAGCCGGGCACCGTGCACCCGTGCGCCAGGCAGGAGAGCGCGGCCGCGAGCGCGGCCCCCGCCAGCCCGAAGTCGCCCATGAACAGGGCCAGCGAGGGCGAGCCCCAGTCGGTGGCGGCGCCGAGCGCGTAGCCGGCGCAGAGCAGCACGACCAGCAGTCCGGGTGTCCGGGCGCCGCGCGGCAACGGCCGGGCGGGCGGGGCCTGCCCCGCACAGTGCGGGCGGGCGGGCAGCGCGGGGGCGCGGGTCGCGACGTCGGCCGGGCTCACCGGGTACCTCCCCCTCCGGTCCGGGGTGTCGGTGCGGGGGCCGCCTTGCGGACGGGTCCGGGCGGCCGGCGGTGGCCGAGCGGCCGGGAGCGGCCGACCGACCGCGGGCGACCGGG
>NZ_JBNQTI010000228.1:0-10263 GCF_050325825.1 Kitasatospora sp. LaBMicrA B282 | reverse complement strand
CCGCCGTGCGCCGCGCTGCCCGCGGCCCGGGCCGCCGACCTGCGGGCGGTCGGCGCCGCCAGCGACGCCCCCGAGGTCGGTGCCGCCGCCGGCACGCTCTACCTGGCCGCGGTCGGCTGGGCCCCGGCGAGCAGCCCGGTCGGCGCCTGCGCCGTGCGGGCCACCCTGGACACCGACGGGGACGGGGTGCCCGACGCCCTGGTGCTGGCCGACCGGCTGCCCGGCAGTGACGTCCTGGTGGCCCGCCTGCTGGACGCGCGCACCGGGCGCCAGCTGGACGTCCAGCCGCTGAACGGGCACTGGGGAGACACCGACACCGATCTGCTGGACAGCGACACCGTCGTGCTGCCCATCCGGCTCGCCGCGCTGCCCGGGTTTCCGCCCGCCGGGGGCCGGATCCGCTACGCCATCTGGACCGGTCCGGTCGGCACCACCCCCGACCCGGCGAAGGCGTCGAGCGCTATCGGGCTGGCGGCGGGCCGTCCGACCCTGGAGTTCGACCCGCTGCACCCGCCGCTCGACACCCGCCTGGTCGCCGCGCCGCCCGGGACCGCCGCCATCCTGCAACCCGAACTCCCGGGCACGGTGTTGGAGGTGCACCGCAGCCCCGACGCGCACGCCGGGCTGCTCCTGGTCCACCAGCTGAACCTCGACGGCCGACGGGCCCAGCTGCTGCCCGGCCCGGGGGCGTAAGGGGGCGTGCGGGTGGGATCGGGGGCGTGAGGCTGACGCCTCCGCTGCGGCCGGGGCGCGGAACCTGTCGGCCAGTTCTCACCGGGCCGGCTGTCCGGCCGCCGCCTGCGGCGCGGCGGACAGCCCCGACCTTCCGCAGCGGGCGGGCCCGCGCACGGGGTCGGCCTGCTGCCGCTCGGCGGGCGCCCCCGCGGGCCGCCGCCCCCTCACCCCGCTGCCCCGCCGCCGTTCCTGCGCCGCCGCCACCAGGTCCAGCCGGTCACTGTCGCCCACACGACCGCCGCGCCCGCCGTCACCCAGAGGCCCGGCAGCAGCCCCGGGGGGTGGAAGGAGCAGGTCAGGTGGGTGGCCCCAGTGCCCAGCGGGACCGCGAGCAGCCCCTCGACCGAGCGCGCCGGTGCCGCCGGGCCGCCGTCCACCGCGCACTGCCACCCCGGTACGGCCGGCACCGCGAGCAGCGCGGTGCCGCTGCTGCCCGGGGGCAGGTCGGCCGCCACGGTGTGACCGCCGGCCCGGACCCGGGTCGGCCCCTGGGCGTGCAGCCGGTCGACCGCGGCGGTCAGGGCGGCCGGGTCCAGGCAGCCGAACGGCTCGGCCGGCACCTGGGTGGCGATGCCGACCCGGACCGTCACCCGGACCACCCCGTCCGCCGGCACCGGGCCGAGCGGCAGCACCGGCAGCGCCGTCTCGTCCTGCTGCCCGGCCGCGGTCAGCTCACCGTCCGGCCAGCTCAGCTGCCCGGACAGGTAAGGGGCGTAGAGGTAGGCCAGCCGGCCGGGGGTGCAGCTCGCGGTGAGCACGGTGCCCTCGCTGCCCGGTGGGGTGCTGGGCAGCGACCAGCCGCTGCGGCCGTGGTCGGTCGGCGCGGTCGGGCCCGTGCCGGGGACCAGTGGCGGGGTCTGGTACACCGTCGCGCCGAGCAGCAGCTGCCGTCGCGCCCAGACCGAGGAGGTGTCCGCGGGTCCGAAGGCGTGCACGGTGACCAGCGGCGCGGCCGGGGCCGACCGGACGGTCAGGTCGGGCCCCAGGCTCGCGCCGACCGCGAACAGCGCCTGCCCGACCGGGTCCGCGAAGCCGAGCGTCTGCCGGCCCTGTTGCAGCCACCCGGCGCCCAGCCCGTGCAGCGCCTGCGCGGTGGCGTCGGGCAGGTAGTCGCTGCGGTAGTCGCCGCCTTGGCCGCCCAGCAGCATCGGGTCGTTGCCGGTGAACAGCTGCGGGCCCGGCTCGGTGCGCCGCCCGGGCCAGGCCGACTCGGCGCCCGCCGCGAGCAGCCGGTCCCGCGCGGTCGCCTGGCTCCCGCCGGGGGCGGCCTGCCCCGGCACCGCCTGCCGCCCGCGCTGCTGCGCCTGCCCGCGCAGCTGCTGCACCTGGTAGGCCGCGAGCACCGCCCCGGCCAGCACCGCGCATCCCAGAACCGCCGCAGCCACCCGCGGTCGCCGCCGCGCCGCCACCAGTGCGGCCGCGGTCACCGGCACCCCGCCCGCGAGCAGCACCCAGCCGACCGCCCCGACCGCGGCCCGCCCGTGCGCGCTCACCGCGAGCAGCACCAGCAGCAGCGCCCCGCCGGCCAGCGCGCCCGCGCCCGGCCGCTCGGCCAGGCAGACCCAGGCCGCCATGGTGAGCAGCGCGCCCAGCACGAAGGTGGCCCGGTACGGGTTGCCCTCGGGGGCGTTCGCCACGTGCCAGAGCAGCAGCGTCGGCCGCCACACGAAGGCGGCGGTGAGCAGCAGCAGCGCGGCCGGCCAGGCCACCCGCTCAGCCGGGCGCACCGCCCGGTGGAACGGCAGCGCGGCGGCCAGCAGCAGGGGCAGCACCCCGACGAAGACGTCCGGCAGCCGCCGGGGGGCCAGGCCGCCGGGCAGCAGCCGGGCCAGGTAGTCGCTGAACCCGGGGACCTGCGGGTGCGGCACCAGGGCGGGCGCCGCGGCCAGCCCGGCCCGGTAGGTCACCCAGAGCACCGGCGCCGCCGCCGCGATCCCGACCGTCGCCATCCCCGCGGCCCGCCCCAGCACCCGCAGCCGCTCCCGCGCCGGCCGCCGGTCCAGCGCCACCCGCAGCACCAGCACCAGGACGGCGGCCAGCGTGGCGGGCGCCGCGGTGTAGAAGTCGCCGTACCAGGCCAGCGCCACGGCCGCGGTGCCGAGCGGCCAGCCGGTGCGGCGCAGGCAGCGGTCGAAGGCCAGGCAGAGCAACGGCAGCGCGACCAGCCCCCACAACCAGGCGGGCTGGCCCACGCCGTCCAGCAGGGTCCAGGCGCCCAGCGCGTAGCACCCGCCGAGCAGCGCCCGCTGCCACCCCGGTCCGGGACGCAGCCGGGCCAGGAAGCGGGTCATCAGCGCGGCCCCGAGCCCGATGCTCAGCAGCGTGGCGAGGAAGACCGCTCGCCACACCTGGGCCCGCGGGACCAGCAGCACCAGCAGCGAGCACGGGTTGGGCAGCTGGGTCAGCAGGTCCGGCAGGAACGGCACGCCGTACCCGCTGTTCCAGTTGAGCAGCAGGTCGCCGCCGCCGTGCCCGTGCAGCAGGTCCCACAGGTGGGCGTGCATGGGCACCACCTGCTCCGCGAGCCGGCTCCCGGCGGGCGGCGGGTGCCCGAACGGGTATCCGCGCCGCACCGCCAGCGCCACCAGGTACGCCCCCACCGCCAGCCCCGCCGCCCCCAGGGCCGCCCGCCTCTCCCGCATGACGCCATCATCGGTGACACGTTCGAGTGACTGCGCCTCAGGACCTGCCGAGTAGCCTGAAGAGGCCCGCCAGAATCCCTCGCATGGGAGTGATGATGAGCGTCGAACCCTTCCCGGACTGGCTGCGGCCGCCCGTGAGCGGGTGGACGGCCGAGGACCTGGACCGGCTCCCGGGCCTGCCTCCGCACACGGAGCTGCTCGACGGGAGTTTGATCTTCGCGAGTCGGCGGACCCGATTCCACTTCCGGACGCTCCGGTCGCTGGAGAACGGGTTGCTGGCGGTGATCCCGCCCGGGTGGGACGTCTGGCGCGAGTTCTCCGTGGTCCTGGGAGAGCGGAACCGGCCCGAGCCGGACCTGGCGGTGGCGCCTCTCGCGGCGGGGATCAGCCACAAGGACACGTGGATCAAGGCTGAGGACGTCCTGCTCGTGGTCGAGGTCGTCTCCGAGGAGTCGCAGGAACGCGACCGCGAGGTCAAGCCCCGCAAGTACGCCGCCGCCGGCATCCGTTACTTCTGGCGCGTGGAGAGCAACGACGGCAGCCCGGTCGTCTACACCTACGAGCGCGACCCCGCCACCAACAGCTACGTCCCCACCGGCATCTTCCACGACCGCCTCACCGTCGAGCACCCCTTCCCGCTCGACGTCGCGCTGACCACCCGCTCCACCCGTCCGGATTCTGGACAGGAGATGTCATCCCCTGGGACACCGGAGTAACGTCGCAGCCATGTCTCGCACCCTCCGTCTTGCAGTGATCCCCGGCGACGGGATCGGCCAGGAAGTCGTCGCCGAAGGCCTCAAGGTGCTCGCCGCCGCGCTTCCCGACGAGGTGAAGCTGGAGACCACCGAGTACGACCTCGGGGCCCGCCGCTACCACGCGACCGGGGAGACCCTGCCCGACTCCGTGCTGGCGGAGCTGAAGACGCACGACGCGATCCTGCTCGGCGCCGTGGGGGACCCGTCGGTCCCCTCCGGGGTGCTGGAGCGGGGGCTGCTGCTCAAGCTGCGCTTCGCCTTCGACCACCACATCAACCTGCGCCCGGGCCGGCTCTTCCCGAACGTCAGCTCGCCGCTGGCCGGCGACCCGCAGATCGACTTCGTGGTGGTCCGCGAGGGCACCGAGGGCCCGTACGTGGGCAACGGCGGCTCGCTGCGCACCGGCACCCCGCAGGAGGTGGCCACCGAGGTCAGCCTCAACACCGCGTTCGGCATCGAGCGGGTGGTCCGCGACGCGTACCGCCGGGCCGCCGCCCGCCCGCGCAAGAAGCTCACCCTGGTCCACAAGAACAACGTGCTGGTGCACGCCGGCCACCTGTGGACCCGGATCTTCGCGGAGGTCGGCCGGGAGTTCCCCGAGGTGACCACCGACTACCTGCACGTGGACGCGGCGACGATCTTCTTCGTCACCCAGCCCGAGCGGTTCGACGTGATCGTCACCGACAACCTGTTCGGCGACATCCTGACCGACCTGGCCGCGGCCGTCACCGGCGGCATCGGACTGGCGGCGAGCGGCAACATCAACCCGTCCGGCGAGTTCCCCTCGATGTTCGAGCCGGTTCACGGCTCGGCCCCGGACATCGCGGGCCAGGGCAAGGCCGACCCGACCGCCACCGTGCTGTCGGTCGTCCTGCTGCTGGACCACCTCGGTTTCACCGCCGAGGCGGCCCGGGTCGAGGCGGCCGTCGCCGCCGACCTGGCCGAGCGCACCGGCGCCTCCCGTTCCACCAGCCAGGTCGGCGACGCGCTCGTCGCCCGAGTAGCCGGCTGACGGGTCGGGCTGAGGAGAGGCGGTAACGGCGCCCCAGGAGGCGTGACAACTCCACAGCTGTTCGGCACGGCCCCTTAGATGCGAGTATCAACAGTGGGCCGTGCCTTCGGCGTACCCCGGGGGTCTCCCCGACCCGCCGCCGGATGGCGGTCACGGCCCTGACCAACCCCACGGTGAAGGACAGAAGCCATGACCACGCCCACCCAGGCGCCCATCACGTTCGAGCTCAAGCCTTCCGCACACCCGCTGCCCGCGGCGGAGCGCGAGGCCCGGCTGGCGAACCCCGGTTTCGGCCGGATCTTCACCGACCACATGGTCACCATCCGCTGGACCGAGGGCCGCGGCTGGCACGACGCCCAGCTGAGCCCGTACGCCCCGCTGGAGATGGACCCGGCGAACATGACCCTGCACTACGGGCAGGCCATCTTCGAGGGCCTCAAGGCCTACCGCCAGCCCGACGGCTCGATCGCCACCTTCCGCCCGGAGGCCAACGCCGCCCGCTTCCAGGCCTCGGCCCGCCGGCTGGCCATGCCCGAGCTGCCCACCGAGGCCTTCGTGAAGGCGGTCGAGCTGCTGGTCCAGCAGGACCGCGAGTGGGTGCCGAGCCAGCCCGAGCAGAGCCTCTACCTGCGGCCCTTCATGTTCGCCACCGAGGTCGGCCTCGGCGTGCGCCCGGCCAACGAGTACGTCTTCATCGTGATCGCCTCGCCGGCCGGCGCCTACTTCCCGGGCGGCGTCAAGCCGGTCTCGGTCTGGCTCTCCGAGGAGTACGTGCGGGCCGCGCCCGGCGGCACCGGCGCCGCCAAGTGCGCGGGCAACTACGCCGCCTCGCTGGTCGCGCAGGCCGAGGCCGCCGCGCAGGGCTGCGACCAGGTGGTCTGGCTGGACGCCGCCGAGCACAAGTGGATCGAGGAGATGGGGGGCATGAACCTCTACTTCGTCTTCGGCGAGGGCGCGGACGCCCGGATCGTCACCCCGGCCCTGTCCGGCGCGCTGCTGCCCGGCATCACCCGCGACTCGCTGCTCACCATGGCCGCCGACCTCGGCTACGCCACCGGGGAGCGGAAGATCTCCACCGAGGAGTGGAAGCAGGGCAACGCCGACGGCACCCTCACCGAGGTCTTCGCCTGCGGTACCGCCGCCGTGATCACCCCGGTCGGCTCGGTCAAGTCGACCCGCGCCGACTGGACCGTCGGCAAGGGCGAGCCCGGCCCGGTCACCATGCGCCTGCGCGAGACCCTGCTCGGCATCCAGGGCGGCACGGTGCAGGACACCCACGGCTGGCTGCACCCGATCGTCTGACCCGCCACCCGCCCTCGGGGCGCCCACACCCGCGGGTGCCCCGGGCCGGGGCGGAGCCGCACCGGCCCGCCCGACCCGCCCGTCCCGGATCGCGAGACATCGCGACCGGCAGGCGGAAGCTGTGCCAGACTGCAAGCGTGTCCTCGCTCGCGATGATTATTAGCAGCAGGCGCGCCGGTCCGCAGTGACCGTTCCGCAGTGAATCCCGCGGGACGACCACAGCGTCACACGACCCGCGCGCAGACCTCTCGCACCCGCGAGGGGTCTTTTGTTTTGCCCCTCGAGCCCATCCCACGCCGAGGAGGCAGGACCCGGAGCACCGGCGCCGCCCACCAGGCGGGCACGGACTGCGGGTGGCGCGCGGGACAGTGGACAGTGGAGCCGGGGACGGACATCCGGCAACAGCAGAGACCTCTCCCCGAACGGAGAAACCAGGGCCATGACCGACGGCAGTACGCGTCACCTTGACGACAGCTTCCACGTCTTCGACACCACCCTGCGCGACGGTGCGCAGCGCGAGGGGATCAACCTCACGGTGGCGGACAAGCTGACCATCGCGCGGCACCTGGACGACTTCGGGGTCGGGTTCATCGAGGGCGGCTGGCCCGGCGCCAACCCCCGCGACACCGAGTTCTTCGCCCGGGCCGCCACCGAACTGGACCTGCAGCACGCGCAGCTGGTCGCCTTCGGCGCCACCCGCCGGGCCGGCGGCCGGGCGGCCGAGGACCCGCAGCTGGCCGCGCTGGTCGACTCGGGTGCGCCGGTGGTCACGCTGGTCGCCAAGGCCCACGACCGGCACGTGGAGCTGGCGCTGCGCACCACGCTGGAGGAGAACCTGGAGATGGTCCGGGACAGCGTGGAGTTCCTGCGCGGCCGGGGCCGCCGGGTCTTCATCGACTGCGAGCACTTCTTCGACGGCTACCGGGCGAACCGCGAGTACGCGCTCGCCGTGGTCCGCACCGCGCACCTGGCCGGCGCGGACGTGGTGGTGCTCTGCGATACCAACGGCGGGATGCTGCCCGCCGGGGTGCACGAGATCGTCGCCGACGTGCTGACCGGCACGGGCGCCCGGCTCGGCATCCACGCCCAGGACGACACCGGCTGCGCGGTCGCCAACACGCTGGCCGCGGTGGACGCCGGCGCGACCCACGTGCAGTGCACGGCCAACGGCTACGGCGAGCGGGTCGGCAACGCCAACCTCTTCCCGGTGGTCGGGGCGCTGGAGATCAAGTACGACCGGCGGGTGCTGCCGCCCGGGCGGCTGGCCGAGATGACCCGGATCTCGCACGCCATCGCCGAGGTGGTCAACCTGGCCCCCTCCACCCACCAGCCCTACGTCGGGGTCTCCGCCTTCGCGCACAAGGCCGGCCTGCACGCCTCGGCGATCAAGGTGGACCCGGACCTGTACCAGCACATCGACCCCGAGCGGGTCGGCAACACCATGCGGATGCTGGTCTCCGACATGGCCGGCCGGGCCTCGGTCGAGCTCAAGGGCAAGGAGCTGGGCTACGACCTGTCCGCGGACCGCGACCTGGTGGGCCGGGTGGTGGCCAAGGTCAAGGAGCAGGAGCTGCTCGGCTACACCTACGAGGCCGCCGACGCCTCCTTCGAGCTGCTGCTCCGCGACGAGGTGCAGGGCGACCGGGCCCGGTTCTTCACCCTGGAGTCGTGGCGGGCGATCAGCGAGCAGCAGCCCGGGGGCCGCGCCGGCGACGAGGCCACCGTGAAGCTCTGGGCCAAGGGCGAGCGGATCGTGGCCACCGGCGAGGGCAACGGGCCGGTGGACGCGCTGGACAAGGCGCTGCGCGCCGCGCTGGAGCGGATCTACCCGCAGCTGGCCAAGCTCGAGCTGGTCGACTACAAGGTCCGGATCCTGGAGGGCCAGCACGGCACGGCCTCGCGCACCCGGGTGCTGATCGAGTCGGCGGACGGCAACGCGAGCTGGTCCACCGTCGGGGTGGCCGACAACGTGATCGCCGCCTCCTGGCGCGCACTGGAGGACGCCTACACCTACACCCTGCTCAAGGCGGGCCTCACGCCCGAGGACTGACGGTGCATCGGGGACCCCGGGCCCGACGGGGTCCCCGGCCCGGTCAGCGCAGCCGGGCCAGCAGGGCGTGCTCGACCAGGGTGATCAGGGCGCTCTTGGCGCTGTCCCGGCGGCGCGCGTCCAGCGTGATGATGGGCGTGTCCGGCCCGAGCTGGAGGGCTTCGCGGACCTCGTCCGGGGTGTGCGGCTGGTGCCCGTCGAAGCCGTTGAGGGCGACGACGAAGGGCAGGCCGCTGTTCTCGAAGTAGTCGAGGGCCGGGAAGCAGTCGGCGAGGCGGCGGGTGTCGACCAGGACGACGGCGCCGATGGCGCCGCGGACCAGGTCGTCCCACATGAACCAGAAGCGGTCCTGGCCGGGGGTGCCGAACAGGTAGAGGATCAGGTCCTCGTCCAGCGTGATGCGGCCGAAGTCCATCGCCACCGTGGTGGTGGTCTTGCCGGCGGTGTGGGTCAGGTCGTCGATGCCCGCGGAGGCCGAGGTCATGACGGCCTCGGTGCGCAGCGGGTTGATCTCGGACACGGCGCCGACGAGGGTGGTCTTGCCCACGCCGAAGCCACCCGCTACGACGATCTTCGCGGAGGTGGTGGCACGGGCGGCGGTCGCGGGGCTAGAGCTTGCGAAGTCCACTGAGGACCCTTTCGAGCAGCGTGACGTCGGGCTGGTTGCCGGATTCGCCCCCGGCGGCGGGCTGGTGGATGGCGACCAGGCCGGCCTCGGCCAGGTCGGCGACGAGGATCCGGGCCACCCCGAGCGGGAGCGAGAGCAGCGCGGACACCTCGGCCACCGACTTCACCTCGGTGGCGCAGAGCGTGCAGATCCGCTGGTGCTCCGGCAGCAGGGTGGCCAGTTTGGCCTGGTCGACGCTGGCCGAGACCAGGGCTTCCAGGGCCAGCTCGTAGCGCGGCCTGGTCCGCCCGCCGGTCATCGCGAACGGCCGGATCAGCGGCCCGCTGTCGAACTCCTGGTCCGGCCCGGTCGACCGCGAGGCCGCGGCGTACGGGGCCGGCTGCACCGGCTGCGGGGCCGGTGCGTGCTGGGGAGCCTGCTGCGGGAACGCCTGGCCGTGCTGCGGGAGGGGCTGGCCGTACTGGTCACCGAACTGCTGGCCGTACTGCGGCCGGGCGGACTGTCGGCCGTGAGCGGCGCCGGGCGTCCCGAACGCGTCGTGGCCGGTGCCGGGGTACGGGACTCCGTACTGGCCCTGGCGATCGTCGGGCGGTGTCACGGTTCCTCTCCTCACAGGATGCTGCGGTGCGGTGCAAGGTGTGCGGGGCGCGGTCCCGGGGTGACCCGGAGCCGGTGGTGCGAGGTGCCGGTACAAAGCCCGAAACCGAGCCCGTCGCCGCGGGCTCGGAAGGGGCGGCTGGATACTACAAGTACTACGGCGGTGACGACACGGCGTCACCGGGGTTTCCGATGCCCCGTCAGGACCATCCGACGATACGTCAGAGGTGCAAGTGGGGCGCTCCGTCGGCCGGCCGTCGGGCGGTCCGGAGGGCGAACAGTGGCCGGATCCGACCTTCCGTCAGACCGGATCATCTGTCAGGTCCGGCCGTTGCGTCCGGCCGTCCGACCGTTGCGTTCGTCCGGCCGTGCGCCGGGCTCCGACCGGCCGTCGGATCACGACGGCCGGTCGGCCCGGACTCAGTGCAGGAGGCTGCCCTGGAGTTCGGCGCGCAGGGCGGGGGTGAGGACGGCGCCGGCGCGGTCGACGAGCAGGGCCATCTCGTAGCCGACGAGGCCGATGTCGGAGTCGGGGGAGGCGA
>NZ_JBNQTI010000227.1:0-10377 GCF_050325825.1 Kitasatospora sp. LaBMicrA B282 | reverse complement strand
GCGCCCGCCCACCGCGGCGGGCGCCGCTCGGCCCTGGTGCGCCGGCGCCGGCTGCTCGCGGTGCTGCTCGCCGTGGTGCTGCTGCTGGCCGGCGCGGTGGCCGCGGTGAGCGCCTTCGCCTCCGACGGACCGCCGCACGCCCGCTCGCACGCGGCGGGCCCGGCGGCTCGGGCGGGCATCGTGGGCGTGGTGGGCGTGGTGGGCGTGGCGGGCCCGGCGGGCGCCGGGTGGGGCCCGGATCAGGCCGCCGGGAACGCGAAGGGCTACCGGCCGGTCCTGGTTACCCGCGCCAACCATTAGGCTTGTGGCGTGGCAGCCGTCGATCCTTCCGAAGAGCTCAAGAACCTCGAAACGACCATGGGGTCGATCGAGGCCGTCCTCGACCTGGACAAGATCCGGGCCGACATCGCACGCCTGGAGGAGGAGGCAGCCGCCCCGTCCCTCTGGGACGACGTCGCGAACGCGCAGAAGGTCACCAGCCGGCTCTCCTTCCTGCAGGGTGAGCTGCGCAAGGTCTCGACCCTGCGCAACCGGGTCGAGGACCTGGGCGTGCTGTTCGAGCTCGCCGCGGCCGAGGACGACGCCGACACCTTCGCCGAGGCCGAGGGCGAGCTGGTCTCGGTCAAGAAGGCGGTCGAGGAGCTGGAGGTGCGCACCCTGCTCTCCGGCGAGTACGACGCCCGCGAGGCGCTGGTGAACATCCGCGCCGAGGCCGGTGGCGTGGACGCCGCCGACTTCGCCGAGCAGCTGATGCGGATGTACCTGCGCTGGGCCGAGCGGCACGGCTACCCGACCGAGGTGTACGACACCTCGTACGCCGAGGAGGCCGGGATCAAGTCCGCGACCTTCACCGTGAAGTCGCCCTACGCCTACGGCACCCTCTCGGTCGAGCAGGGCACCCACCGCCTGGTGCGGATCTCGCCGTTCGACAACCAGGGCCGCCGGCAGACCTCGTTCGCCGGTGTCGAGGTGCTCCCGGTCGTCGAGCAGAGCGACCACGTGGACATCGACGAGGGCGAGCTGCGGATCGACGTCTACCGCGCCTCCGGCCCCGGTGGCCAGGGCGTCAACACCACCGACTCGGCGGTCCGGATCACCCACCTGCCGACCGGCATCGTGGTCTCCTGCCAGAACGAGCGCTCGCAGATCCAGAACAAGGCCTCCGCGATGAACGTGCTCCAGGCCAAGCTGCTGGAGCGGCGCCGCCAGGAGGAGAAGGCCGCGATGGACGCGCTGAAGGACGCGGGCAGCTCCTGGGGCAACCAGATGCGCTCCTACGTGCTGCACCCGTACCAGATGGTCAAGGACCTGCGCACCGAGTTCGAGGTCGGCAACCCGCAGGCGGTGCTGGACGGCGACATCGACGGTTTCATCGAGGCCGGCATCCGTTGGCGCAAGCAGCGCGAGACCGCGCAGTAAGCGACAGCCGAGCTGCCGGCCGAGATGAACGATCGGCACAGCATCGAGGCCGGCATCCGCTGGCGCAAGCAGCGCGAGACCGCGCAGTAGAGCTGAGCGGTAAGCCGCAGACGGTCAGAAGGGCCCCGGACAGTGTCCGGGGCCCTTCGCCGTTCTGTTCGTGGGTGCTACGCCAGCGCCTGCCGGCAGATCACCGCGACCGCGAGCAGCGCGGTGAGCAGGGCGAGCAGCGTGGCCGGGGTGAGCGTGAGCGGCCCCTGCTGCTGTTGCAGCCGGGCGCGCTCGGCACGGCAGACCGGGCAGCGGCCCTCGCTCACGCGGCCGGCGCAGTTGGCGCACACCAGATGGTCGCACGTCATGCGATCTCCTCCTTGCCTGCTACAGCCAACGCACCGGGCGGCCGGATGGTTCCCGTACCTGCCCCGGGCGGGGGATCGGCGCGGACCGCGACTGTGCGGTTTGCCTCTACTGTGCCAGGTTCCGCGGCATCCGGCGCCCGGGCCGGAAAACCGGGTGCGGACCTCGGCGCCCCAATCATCACATCAGCGCCATCGGCCGCACGAGTCCCGGACGCGGCTGTGAAATGGCTCGCAACATTCCCGGCATTCCCCCATAAACCTGATCAATTCACCCGGGCCTTTCCCCGGCCCGGCCTGCGCGGCGCTCGAGTGGTCGCGTAGGGTCCCTGGCCAAGGGAGCGGCCCGCCCGCTCCAGCCGCCCGCCCCCGTCGGTTCCCGGGGCGCGGGATCCGACCCAGGAACGGCGCACCCGGCATGCTCTGCTGCCCTGAAGTAACGATCGGGTCACGGAAGTTGTCGGAGCCGTCCGCCGTTCCGCCTAGGATGGCCTCCGTGATGCAGCCGTGATCAGATTCGACAACGTTTCCAAGACCTATCCCAAGCAGAACCGCCCCGCCCTGTCGGAGGTCTCGCTGGAGATCGAGAAGGGCGAGTTCGTCTTCCTGGTCGGCTCGTCCGGCTCGGGCAAGTCCACCTTCCTGCGCCTCTGCCTGCGCGAGGAGCGCCCGAGCACCGGCTCGGTGCACGTGCTCGGCAAGGACCTGGGCAAGCTGTCCAACTGGAAGGTGCCGCACATGCGGCGTCAACTGGGCACGGTCTTCCAGGACTTCCGCCTGCTGCCGAACAAGACCGTGGCGCAGAACGTGGCGTTCGCGCTGGAGGTCATCGGCAAGCCGAAGAGCGCCATCAACAAGGTGGTGCCCGAGGTGCTCGACCTGGTCGGCCTCGGCGGCAAGGAGGACCGGATGCCCGGCGAGCTCTCCGGTGGTGAGCAGCAGCGCGTGGCGATCGCCCGGGCCTTCGTCAACCGCCCGATGCTGCTGATCGCGGACGAGCCGACCGGAAACCTGGACCCGCAGAACTCGGTCGGCATCATGAAGCTGCTGGACCGGATCAACCGCACCGGGACGACGGTGCTGATGGCCACCCACGACCAGGCCATCGTCGACCAGATGCGCAAGCGCGTGATCGAGCTCGACAAGGGGCTGCTGGTCCGCGACCAGGCCCGCGGCGTCTACGGGTACCAGCACTAGCCGGCTGCCCGCCACCGCCGTCGCCCGAGTCGTCCTTGTTGATCTTGGAGTAGAAGAAACCCCATGCGCGCCCAGTTCATCCTGTCGGAGATCGGTGTCGGCCTCCGCCGCAACCTGACCATGACCATCGCGGTCGTGGTCAGCGTCGCGCTCTCGCTCGCCCTCGCCGGAGCCAGTCTCCTGGTCCGTGACCAGGTCAACTCCATGAAGGGGTACTGGTACGACAAGGTCGAGGTCAGTATCTACTTCTGCACCAAGGCGGACGCCAAGACCGCCCCGCAGTGCGCCAACGGTGCGGCCACCCAGGACCAGATCGACGACGTCAAGGCCGGCCTGGACAAGATGCAGCCGCTGGTCCAGAGCTCGACCTTCGAGAGCCAGGCGGAGGCCTACAAGCACTGGAAGGACATGAACCCGGACAACGCCCTGGTCTCCGTCCTCGGTGCCGACGCCATCCCGTCCTCCTGGCGGGTCAAGCTCAGTGACCCCACCCGGTACGACGTGATCCAGTCCGCCTTCGCCGGCCATCCGGGGGTGCGCTCGGTCGAGGACGAACGGCAGATCCTGGACAACCTCTTCGGGTTGCTCAACGGTCTGCAGACGGCGGCCTTCGTGATCATGGTGCTGATGCTCTCGGTCGCCCTGTTGCTGATCGTCAACACGGTCCGCGTCTCGGCCTTCAGCCGACGACGAGAAACCGGGATCATGCGATTGGTCGGCGCCTCCAACTTCTACGTGCAGATGCCGTTCATCGCGGAGGCGGCCTTCGCGGCCCTGCTGGGCGCGGTGCTGGCCTCCGGGCTGCTGCTGCTCGGCAACTGGGGCGTGCAGAGCTGGCTGGCCAAGAAGGTGCAGTTCATCCACTTCATCGGGCTCTCCTCGGTGCTCCAGGTGATCCCGCTGCTGATCGTGGCCGGTATGGCCATGGCGGCGGTGGCGGCCTTCCTGACCCTGCGCAAGTACCTGAAGGTCTGACGCACCACCCGTGGTTCCGGCGCGCCGTCCGCGCGCACCGCTCGCAGGTCCGGCCCCCGCTCGGGGCCGGACCTGCGGCGTTTCCGGGCGGCGCGCCGGCTCCGGACGGCCGCCCGGGCGGGCTTGGGGCGTTCTGCGGCCGCCGGGCGCAGCGGGCGCCTACACTCCGGGCCATGACCGCAACCGCGCGGCGCGCGCGCCACGGGGCCACCCTCGGCCTGGTGTTCGGCGCGGTGCTGCTCAGCGGTGCCGCGGCCGGTGCCTGGGGCGGCACCCCGCCGGCCGCCCAACTGCGGCGGGCCGCCGCCGACGCGGTGGGCGGCCTGCCGGACCTGTCGGGGCTCACCCCGGCGCAGGCCGAACGCCTGGTCGCGGCCGGCGGCGACCGCTGGGCCGCCTACTACAGCCCGCAGGACTACGCCGCGTTCGCCCAGGGCCTGGCCGGCGAGTACCTCGGCGTCGGGCTCTTCGTCGACCGGACCGAGGACGGCGCGACCGTGGTCGGTGAGCTGCCGCCCGGCTCACCGGCCGCGGCGGCCGGGATCGCGGTGGGCGACCGGCTGCTCGCGGTGGACGGCGGGCCGGTGGACCGGCTGCCGGTGACCGAGGTGGTGGCCCTGCTGCGCGGCCGCGCGGACGGTCCCGCCGGTGGTGGGCACCCGGCCGGACCCGGCTCCCCGGTGCGGCTCACGGTGCAGCGCGGCGCCGGGCCGCCGCGCGAGTTGACCCTGCGCCGGGTGCTGCTGACCGCCGAGGACGTGGCGGTCGACCACCCGGTGCCGGGGGTGCTGTGGATCACCGCGCGGGCCTTCACCAGCGGGGTCGGCGCGCGGATCGCCGCGGCGGTGCGGCAGGCGCCGGAGCGCGGCGTGGTGCTCGACCTGCGCGGCAACTCCGGCGGCCTGCTGACCGAGGCGGTCGCCACCGCCTCGGTCTTCCTGGACGGCGGCCCGGTCGCCTCCTACCAGGTCGGCGACGAGCGGCGGGAGTTGACCGCGACGGCCGGCGGCGACGGCCGCACCCCGCTGGTGGTGCTGGTGGACGGCGGCACGATGAGCGCCGCCGAACTGCTGGCCGGCGCGCTGCAGGACCGCTGCCGGGCCGTGCTGGTGGGCGGCCGGACCTTCGGCAAGGGCACCGTGCAGCAGCCCAGCCGGCTGGCCGACGGCTCGGTCCTGGAGCGCACCGTGGGCCGCTGGTTCACCCCCGCCGGGCGGTCCGCGGACGGCACCGGCCTGCTCCCCGACGTGCTCGCCGCCGAGCCGGCGGACGCGGAGGCGCTCGCCCTGCGGGTGCTCGGCGGGCTCGGCGCCGGCACCGCCCCGCCGACTGCGTCGCCCGCACCGTCCCGCTGACCGCGCCGCCCGTAAAGCGGCTGCCCGGCCGGGTGGTGAGGTGCGAGAATGGCCGGTGCTATGGCAAAGGAAACGGGAAAGAAGCTGATCGCGCAGAACAAGAAGGCGCGACACGAGTACACCATCCTCGACACCTACGAGTGCGGGATGGTGCTCACCGGCACCGAGGTGAAGTCGCTGCGCGAGGGCCGGGCCAACCTGGTCGACGGCTACGCCTACACCCAGGGCGGCGAGGTGTGGATCGACAACGTCTTCATCCCCGAGTACACCCAGGGGACGTGGACCAACCACTCGGCGCGGCGCAAGCGCAAGCTGCTGCTGCACAAGATGGAGATCCGCAAGCTGGAGGCGAAGACCAAGGAGACCGGGCACACCCTGGTGCCGCTCTCCCTGTACTTCAAGGACGGCCGGGTCAAGCTCGAACTCGCGCTCGCGGTCGGCAAGAAGCTCTACGACAAGCGGCAGACCCTGCGCGAGAAGCAGGACACCCGGGAGACCGCCCGCGCGGTGGCCGCCGCCCGGCGCCGGCAGGGCTGACCGCCGCGCGGGGCCCGGCTCCGGCACACCCGTTCCCGGGGCGTGGACGTTTCGTCGCAGCTTCGTCCCAACTCCGTGATCGTCCCTGGTCACGGCCCTGATCGCACAGATTGCCCCAGTACGATCCCACCATGAACGTCTCCCTGTTGGACGGCTGGTTCCCGTGGACCGTCCAGCTCGCGGCCGGTGCCGCGGTGCTGGTCGCGGTCGGCTGGCGGGACCGCCGTTGGCGGCTGCGCCGGGCCCCCGTGGCGCTGGGTGCCGCGGTCGCCGTGACGGCGCTGGCCGGCGTGCTCGCGGTCACCGTGGGCGGCATCACCGATCCGCTGCCGCTCGCGCTCTGGCTCTGGCTGGGCGCCGCCGTCCTCGCGCTCGCGGTGCTGGCGGCTGGCTGGCGCACCGCGCGCTGGTGGCGCCGGGCGCTGGCGCCGCTGGCCGCGCTGCTCGCGGTGGTCGCCGCGGCCAACGCGCTGAACGCCTCCACCGGGTACTTCCCGACCCTGGACGACGCGATCGGCGAGCTCTCCGGCGCGCCGCTGCCGCAGCAGGTGACGCTCGACCAGCTCGGCTCGCTGACCGGCAAGACCAGCACCGGGCGGATCGTCCAGGTCGACATACCGGACACCGCCAGCGGCTTCACGCACCGCCAGGAGCTGGTCTACCTGCCGCCGGCCTGGTTCCGCAGCAAGACCCGGCCCAAGCTGCCGGTGCTGGAGATGATCGGCGGCGAGTTCGCGGCCCCCGACAACTGGGTGCGGGCCGGCAACGCGGTGCAGACCGCCGACGCCTACGCCGCCCAGCACGGCGGCTACGCGCCGGTGCTGGTCTTCACCGACGCGACCGGCGGCTTCAAGGTCGACACCGAGTGCGTGGACGGCCCGGCCGGCCAGGCCGAGGAGCACCTGGTGAAGGACATACCGCCGTACGTCGAGAAGACCTTCGGCACGGCCACCGACCCGCGCAAGTGGGGCGTGGTCGGCTGGTCGATGGGCGGCACCTGCGCGGTCGACCTGGCCGTGGAGCACCCGCAGGTCTTCACCCACTTCGAGGACATCTCCGGCGACATCGGGCCGAACACCGGCGACAAGCAGCAGACCATCGACAAGCTCTACGGCGGCGACGCGTCCGCCTGGGCGGCCCACGACCCGCTGACCGTGCTGGCGCACCACGCCAAGTACCGGGGCGTCTCCGGCTGGTTCGAGAGCGGCGACCAGGAGGGCGCCCACATCGAGCAGGGCAAGCAGCTGGCCGCGGCCGCCCGCAAGGACGGGATCAAGTGCCAGCAGACGGTCGAGCCGGGCAAGCACGTCTGGCAGTTCGCCGCCACCGCGTTCGCCAACGCGCTGCCCTGGCTCTCCCAGCAGCTGGCGCTGCCGGGCCCGCACGTCGGCAAGCCGGCCGCCGACCCGGCCGACCTGCAGGGCGCCCAGGGCGGCGCGGCCGCGCCGGCGGCGTAATCGGCTGGACCGCCCCGGACGCTGCGCGTACCATGGTCCGAGCATCACCGGACGGGACTCGTGCCGGCCCGGGCGGTGCTTCTCGAAAAGTGGTGTTTGTCAAAAAAACATGGGGATGATCGGTTTCGACAGGGGAAGTCGAAACAGGAGAAGCGAGCCGAGGAACGCGGCAATGATCTCGATAACCACGGGCCGCAAAAAAATAATCGCCAACATCAAGCGCGATACCCTCGCCCTCGCTGCCTGAGCAGCGACCACGTGAGGTGTCAGACCGGGGAGTTCCCGACCCGGACCCTGGCATAATCTAGGGAACTCAACTGTCCACCCCGGCTGCGGGGGTGGGCGGGACATCAAACAGTAGCTGGGCCTGTTGGCGGCTTGTCCGCGTGACTGCCAGGGCCGAGAAAAGCACAGCGGACTGCGCTCGGAGAAGTCCTGAATCCACTCCACTGGACCCGGGTTCGATTCCCGGCATCTCCACCATCCCATGTGCATGCAGGCCGCCTTCCGTTCCGGAGGGCGGCCTTCGTGTTTTCCGACGGGTGCTCCGCCGGCCGCCGGGCTTTCACCGGCCCCGCGGCCCCGGAAAGCGTGCCGCCCGGCTGTGCCCGTCCGGGCTGCGGGAGTAGGATCGTCCGTCCGCCGACTTTGGACGGCGGCCGAATCCCACACCCGCAGACGTACGACAGGGGACTCCTTGGGCGCGCACGGCAGGCAGCACGCTGCCGCAACCACCGAACCCGGCCCGGCCGCCGCCGACCGCACCACGGCCACCGCCGAGGGACTGCGCGAGCGCGAGATCGCCGGTGAGCAACGGCACCTCGACACCGTCTACCGGCGGCTGGAGGAGAAGCTGGCCGAGGCGGAGTACGTCCTGGAGGACGCGGTGAAGCGGGTGCAGGTCGGCACCCCCGGTGCGCTCGCCGAGCGGGACGCCCAGGTCTACCGGGCCGGTGCACACCTGAACCGGCTCAACAACGAGTTCGAGGACTTCCTGTTCGGCCGGATCGACCTGCAGCAGGCCGACGCCCCCGAAGAGCACGGCATCCCCTCCTTCACCCCGCTCGACCCGGGCGACCAGAACGTCGCGCAGACCCTGCACATCGGCCGGCTCGGGGTGCTGGACGCCGAGTTCGGCCCGCTGGTGATCGACTGGCGGGCCCCGGCCGCCGCCCCCTTCTACCGGGCCACCCCGCTGGAGCCGGGCCGGGTGCTGCGCCGCCGGGTGATCCGCTCCAAGGGCCGCAAGGTGATCGGCGTCGAGGACGACCTGCTGCGCCCCGACCTCACCCCGGTGCTGGACGGCGAGGAGCTCGCCGTGATCGGCGACGGCGCCCTGATGGCCTCGCTCGGCCGGGCCCGCAGCCACACCATGCGCGACATCGTCTCCTCGATCCAGAAGGAGCAGGACGAGGTGATCCGGGCGCCCGCCGCCGGCGCCACCCTGGTCACCGGCGGCCCCGGCACCGGCAAGACCGCGGTCGCCCTGCACCGGGCCGCCTTCCTGCTCTACCAGGACCGCCGCCGCTACGCGGGCGGGATCCTGGTGGTCAGCCCGACCGCGCTGCTGGTCTCCTACACCGAGGGCGTGCTGCCCTCGCTCGGTGAGGAGGGCCAGGTGGCGATCCGGGCGATCGGCAGCCTGGTGGACGGCATCGAGGCGGAGCGCTACGACACCCCGGAGACGGCCCGGGTCAAGGGCTCGGCCCGGATGGTCCAGCTGCTGCGCCGCGCGGCCCGGGCCGCGCTGGAGCAGGACGCGCCGACCGAGCTGAAGGTGGTGGCCCGCGGCGAGGTGCTGCGGCTGGACGCGGCCCGGCTGCGCGCGGTGCGCGGCAACGTGGTGGGCAGCGGCGGCACCCCGCTCAACCTGCTGCGCCCGCGGGCCCGCCGGCTGCTGCTGGACGCGCTCTGGGTGGAGGCCACCCGGCACCTGCCCCGGCCGACCGACCACTTCGCCCGCGAGCAGCGCCAGGAGGAGAAGGAGGCCTTCGACGAGTACGTCTCCGACGAGGCGCCGTTCCTGGACTTCCTGCAGGCCTGGTGGCCGGCGCTGAACCCGCGCCTGGTGCTCGGCACGCTGCGCTCCGGCAAGCACCTCAACCGGATCGCCCGGCGCGCGGTGACGCCGGAGGAGGGCCGGCTGCTCGCCCGCTCCTGGCAGCACCTGGGCCGCCGCGGCGAGGGCCCGCTCTCGGCGCACGACGTGGCGCTGATCGACGAGCTGCAGCAGCTGCTCGGCGAGCCGGCCCGGCCCAAGGTGCGCGAGGTCGACGCGGTGGACCTGCTGACCGGCCTGGACGAGGTGACCACCTACGCCGACCGGACGTCCCGGCAGCGCGAGCGGCTGCCGGTGGAGCGCACCGAGTACGCGCACGTGATCGTGGACGAGGCCCAGGACCTGACCCCGATGCAGTGGCGGATGATCGGCCGCCGCTCCCGCTCGGCGACCTGGACCATCGTCGGCGACCCGGCGCAGAGCTCCTGGCCCTTCCCGGAGGAGGCGCAGGCGGCGCTGGACGAGGTACTGGCCGGCAAGCCGCGCCGCCGCCACACGCTGACCGTCAACTACCGCAACCCGGCCGAGATCGCCGAGGTGGCGGCGAAGGTGCTGGCGCTGGCCGCACCGGGCACCCCGGCGCCCAGCGCGGTGCGCTCCACCGGCGTCGAGCCGCGCTTCGCGGCCGTCGCGGCGGCCGAGCCGGCGGCCTTCGGGGCCGCGGCCCGGGCGGAACTGGTCCGGTTGCTCGGCGAGGTGGACGGCACGGTGGCGGTGGTGGTCCCGATGGACCGCCGGGCCGAGGCGGCCGGGTGGATCGCGGATCTGGGCGAGCGGGTGGTGGCGCTGGGCAGCCTGGAGGCCAAGGGGCTGGAGTACGACGCCACGGTGGTGGCCGACCCGACCGGGATCGCCGGCGAGTCGGAGGCCGGGCTGCGGGTGCTCTACGTGGCGCTGACCCGGGCCACCCAGCAGCTCACCGTGCTCAGCGGGCCGGACGACCTGCCGGACAGCGCGGGCGTCCCGGCGCTGTTGCGCTGACCCGTGCGGCCCGCCGCGCGCGCCGGCACCCGGCGCGCGCG
>NZ_JBNQTI010000226.1:2078-10821 GCF_050325825.1 Kitasatospora sp. LaBMicrA B282 | reverse complement strand
CGTGGCCGGCGGGTCGCCGCCGGCCGGCCGGTCGCCGGCCGGGCGGCCGCCAGCCGCTGGACGGTCGGCGCGGTCACGGGCAGGCGGTGGGCGGCGGAGCGGAGCGCGGTCTCGGCCATGTGCGGGTCCCCCACGGGGTCGGCGGAAGGCTGTCCGCTCCAGGTTCCGGCCCTCGCGCGCCCGCGACCAAGCCGCCGACCGCGCCCCGCCGAGGTCCCCCGAACGGCGGCTTGACGACCCGGGCACCCCGGCCTGCCCCGGGGCCGGCACCGTCACCCGCCCAGAGCACCCCCGCCACGGCGAACCGCTCGAAGGGGGACACCGCGGTGATCGCCGGAGCCGTATTCTGTGGACGTCCCGCAGCACCCCAGGAAGCGAGCGTGCCCCCGATGCGTGTCTACGTGCCCACCACCCTGGCCGCGCTGGCCGAGGCGCAGCAAGGCGGCGCGCTGGCGCAGGCCGCGGCCTACGCGGTCACCCCGGCCCTGCGCGAGTGGTACGTCAGCGACGACCTGGAGGAGTTGGAGTACGCCGCCCTGGTGCGCGCCGCCCAGTCCTCGCTGCGCCTGCTGGCCGCCGACCCCGGGGCCCCGCGGCGGCGCGTGGTGGTGGCCCTGGACGTCGCCGACAGCGCCGTGCAGCCCTACCCCGGCGACGAGTACCAGGACCAGGCCTCGCTCGGCCGGGTCGTCCTGGCCGGCGCGGTCAAGCTGGCCAAGGCCGCCTCGGTGCACGCGGACGCCGACGACCAGGAGGTGGTCGAGGACGTCGCCGCCGCGGCGGACGCGATCGCCGCCGCCGACGCCGGCGACACCGACGCGCAGTTCAGCGTGGACGGCGCCGAGGACCACGAGCTGCTCTGGTACGCGACCCAGGAGATCCCCGGTCTGATCGGCTGAGCGGGACCGCCGAGCGCCACTGACCGACCCCCCGACTTCACCTGCTTGTCGGTGGCGCCCGCTACCGTTCCCGGGTGCGAACTCATATCGTCTGGGACTGGAACGGGACGCTGCTGCACGACATGGCGGCGGTGGTCGGGGCGAGCAACGCCGCCTTCGCGGTGGTCGGCGGCGCGCCGCTGACGCTCGAGCAGTACCGGGAGATGTACGAGATCCCGATCCCGCGCTTCTACCAGCGGGCGCTGGGCTTCCAGCCGTCCGGCGCGCAGTGGGAGGAGCTGGACGCCACCTTCCAGCAGCACTACGGCGAGCTGGCCGGCGGCTGCACGCTGACCGAGGGGGTGCCCGAGCTGCTGGCCGCCTGGGCGGCCGAGGGGCACACCCAGTCGCTGCTGTCGATGTACGAGCACCGGCGGCTGGTCCCGGCCGTCGAGGCCTTCGGGATCCAGCGGCACTTCCTGCGGGTGGACGGCCGCACCGGTCCCTCGCACGGTCAGAAGGCGGCTTCGCTGGTGCGCCACCTGGCCGCGCTCGCCCCGGCGGTGGACCCGGCCCGCACCGTGGTGATCGGTGACGCCGCCGACGACGCCCTGGCCGCCCGGCAGTCCGGCGCCCACGCGGTGCTGTACACCGGTGGTTCGCACACCCGGGCGAACCTGGAGCCGATCGGCGTCCCGGTGGTGGACTCGCTGGCCGAGGCGGTGGAACTGGCCCGGCGGATCACCGGCTGACCGGTGTGTCGGGGCCCGGGCGGCGACCCGGGCCCGGTCAAGCTGGATGGCGTCACCGAGGCGGGCCCCACCGGGCCGGCCCGGCCAGAGGCCGACCCAGCAGAGCGGAGCCGCCGATGCCGATCGACGCCGTGACCAAGGTGCCCGTCCCGGTCAACGAGCCCGTGCACGGCTACGCCCCGGGCAGCCCGGAGCGCGAGCGGCTGCTGGCCGCGCTGGACGAGCTGACCGCCGAGCCGGTCCCGCTGCCGATGACCATCGGCGGCGAGCAGCGGTTCGGCTCCGGCGAGCGGATCGACGTGGTCCAGCCGCACCACCACGCGGCCCGGCTGGGGGTGCTGGGCAACGCCACCGCGCAGGACGCCGAGCTCGCGGTGAACGCGGCGCTGGCCGCCGGCCCCGACTGGCGCCGGCTCTCCTTCGACGACCGGGCGGCGGTCTTCCTGCGGGCCGCCGAGCTGCTGGCCGGGCCGTGGCGCGAGACCGTGGCGGCGGCCACCATGCTCGGGCAGTCGAAGACCGCGCAGCAGGCCGAGATCGACGCGCCCTGCGAGCTGGTCGACTTCTGGCGGTTCAACGTGCACTTCGCCCGCGAGCTGCTGGCCGAGCAGCCCGAGTCCTCGCCCGGGGTGTGGAACCGCACCGACCACCGCCCGCTGGAGGGCTTCGTCTACGCGATCACCCCGTTCAACTTCACCGCGATCGCCGGCAACCTGCCCACTGCCCCGGCGCTGCTGGGCAACACCGTGGTCTGGAAGCCCGCGCCGACCCAGACCTTCGCCGCCCACCACCTGATGCGGCTGCTGGAGGCGGCCGGGCTGCCGCCGGGGGTGATCAACCTGGTCACCGGGGACGGCCAGGACCTCTCCAAGGTGGCGCTGGCCAGCCCCGACCTGGCCGGCCTGCACTTCACCGGCTCGACGGCCACCTTCCGCTCGCTCTGGCAGGCGATCGCCACCCGGCTGCCCGGCTACCGCTCCTACCCGCGGATCGTCGGCGAGACCGGCGGCAAGGACTTCCTGATCGCCCACCCGTCCGCCGACCCGGCGGTGCTCTGCACCGCGATGATCCGCGGCGCCTTCGAGTACCAGGGCCAGAAGTGCTCCGCGCTCTCCCGCGCCTACCTGCCGCGCGGCCTGTGGACGCGGATCCGGGACGACTTCCTGGCCCGGGTCGACGCCCTGACGGTGGGCGACGTCACCGACCTGAGCAACTTCATGGGCGCGCTGATCGACGAACGGGCCTTCGCCAAGAACCGCGACGCGATCGAGCGGGCCAAGCTCGATCCCAAGGTGGAGCTGGTGGCCGGCGGCCAGTACGACGACGCGATCGGCTGGTTCGTCCGCCCCACCGTGCTGGTCAGCGCGGAGCGGCGGAACGAGATCTTCTCCACCGAGTACTTCGGGCCGATCCTCTCGGTGCACCTCTACGAGGACGCCCACTGGGCCGACGCGCTGGCCGCGGTGGACCGGGACGCGCCCTACGGGCTGACCGGTGCGGTGATCGCCCAGGACCGGCGGGCGATCGCCGAGGCGGTGGAGGCGCTGCGGTTCGCGGCGGGCAACTTCTACATCAACGACAAGCCGACCGGCGCGGTGGTCGGCCAGCAGCCGTTCGGCGGCGGCCGGGCCTCGGGGACCAACGACAAGGCGGGTGCGGCGCAGAACCTGTTGCGCTGGACGTCGACCCGGGCGATCAAGGAAACCTTCGTGCCGCCGACCGACGACCGTTACCCACATATGGGCTGACCTGCGGTTTTTGGACAAGCTGTCCAGGAAGTGAGGATCACGCCCCGGCTTTGCTCCTCCATGTCCCCTGACAGCCCGGCACGGGCCCGTTAGGCTGGCTGGCGTCGTCGGGGCGCGTCCCGCAGGCCGAAAAGTCTGTCGTACCCAGGCGAGGGGTTCTTTAAGCGTGCCTTGAGCGCCTCTGGCCAGGATGGTGCGGGAGGATTGCGGAGCGGCCCGGCGGTGCACACCCAGACCACCACCGAGTCACGCAACGGCGCGCGACAGGAGCCAATCAGCCATGCAGACCAAGCTGGACGCGGCGAAGGCCGAACTGCTCGTCAAGGCGGCCGCAGCCGCGGAGCACAGCCAGGTGGGGGGAGCGGCGCCCGGGGAGGGGCTGAGCAACGGCGCTCTGACCGCGTACCTGCACCACTACTACCTCCACACCGCCCCCGAGGACCTGGTCGACCGCGACCCCGTCGACGTCTACGGCGCCGCCGCCTCGCACTACCGCCTGGGCCTCAAGCGTCCGCAGGGCACCGCCGAGGTCCGGGTCTCCACCCCGACCGTCGACGAGAACGGCTGGTCCAGCGGCCACACCGTGGTCGAGGTGGTCACCGACGACATGCCGTTCCTGGTCGACTCGGTCACCAACGAGCTGTCCCGGCAGAACCGCGCGATCCACCTGGTGATCCACCCGCAGCTGGTGGTCCGCCGCGACATCACCGGCAAGCTGTTGGAGATCCTCGACATCGACGCCTGCGCGCGCAGCCAGGCCAACGGCGCCGAGTGGCCCGCGGACGCGACCGTCGAGTCCTGGATGCACATCGAGATCGACCGGGAGAGCGACCGCGAGGACCTGCGGCAGATCGAGGCCGACCTGCGCCGCGTGCTGGGTGACGTGCGCGAGGTGGTCGAGGACTGGGCGAAGATGCGCACCTCCGCGCTCCGCCTGGCCGACGAGCTCGCCGAGCAGCCCCCGGCCCACCTGCCCGAGCAGGAGGTCGGCGAGGCCTGGGAGCTGATGCGCTGGCTGGCCGACGACCACTTCACCTTCCTCGGCTACCGCGAGTACGACCTGGTCGAGCACGAGGGCGAGGAGGTGCTGCGCGCCATCCCCGGCACCGGCCTGGGCATCCTGCGCTCCGACCCGCTCAGCCACGACACCGACCACCACCCGGTCAGCGAGTCCTTCGGCCGGCTGTCCGCCCCGGTGCGGGCCAAGGCGCACGAGAAGAAGCTGCTGGTCCTCACCAAGGCCAACTCCCGTGCCACCGTGCACCGTCCGGCCTACCTGGACTACGTCGGCGTGAAGAAGTTCGACGCCGCGGGCAACGTGGTCGGCGAGCGCCGCTTCCTCGGCCTGTTCTCCTCCGCCGCCTACACCGAGTCGGTCAGCCGGATCCCGGTGGTGCGCCGCAAGGTGCAGGAGGTCATCAACGAGTCGGGCTTCTCCTCCGAGAGCCACGACGGCCGCGACCTGCTCCAGATCCTGGAGACCTTCCCGCGCGACGAGATCTTCCAGACCCCGGCCGACGAGCTGCAGCAGATCGCCACCAGCGTGCTCTACCTGCAGGAGCGCCGCCGGCTGCGGCTGTTCCTGCGTCAGGACGAGTACGGGCGCTACTTCTCCGCGCTGGTCTACCTGCCGCGCGACCGCTACACCACCCGCATCCGGCTGCGCCTGATGGACATCCTGATGCAGGAGCTGAACGGCGCGGCCATCGACTACACGGTCTGGTCCACCGAGTCGGTGCTGACCCGCCTGCACTTCGTGGTCCGGGTCGCCCCGGGCAGTGAGCTGAGCGAGCTCACCGAGGCCGAGATCGAGCGGATCGAGGCCAAGCTGGCCGAGGCCGCCCGGTTCTGGATGGACGGCTTCAACGACCAGCTGCTGGTGGAGCTGGGCGAGGAGCGGGCCGCCGAGCTGGGCCACAAGTACGCCAACGCCTTCCCCGACGGCTACCGGGCCGACTTCACCGCCCGCACCGCGGTCGCCGACCTCAAGCAGATCGAGTCGCTGGAGGGGGAGGGCGACTTCCGCCTCAACCTGTACCAGCCGGTCGGCGCCGGCGACGACGAGCGCCGCTTCAAGATCTACCGGGTCGGCGGGCCGATCTCGCTGACCGAGGTGCTGCCGGTGCTGCAGCGCCTGGGCGTCGAGGTGCTGGACGAGCACCCCTACGCGCTGCGCCGCTCCGACCACACCACCGCCTGGGTCTACGACTTCGGCCTGAAGCTGCGCGGCGAGTCCGCCGAGCTGACCGACGAGGCCCGCGAGCGCTTCCAGGAGGCCTTCGCCGCCACCTGGACCGGCCGCGCCGAGAACGACGGCTTCAACGGCCTGATCCTGACCGCCGGGCTGAACTGGCGTCAGGCGGTCGTGCTGCGCGCCTACGCCAAGTACCTGCGCCAGGCCGGCAGCACCTTCTCGCAGGACTACATGGAGGACGCGCTCCGCAACAACGCGCACACCACCCGCCTGCTGGTGAACCTCTTCGAGGCCCGGCTCAGCCCCAGCCACCAGCTGGGCGCCGGCGAGCTGGGCGAGGCCATCCTGGAGGAGCTGGACGGCGCCCTGGACGAGGTCGTCTCGCTGGACGAGGACCGCATCCTGCGCTCCTTCCTGCACCTGATCAAGGCGACGCTGCGGACCAACTTCTTCCAGCGCGCCGGTGACGGCCAGTGGCACCCGTACGTGTCGATGAAGTTCGACCCGCACGCCATCCCGGACCTGCCGGCCCCCCGCCCGGCCTTCGAGATCTGGGTCTACTCGCCCCAGGTCGAGGGCGTGCACCTGCGCTTCGGCAAGGTCGCCCGCGGCGGCCTGCGCTGGTCCGACCGGCGCGAGGACTTCCGCACCGAGATCCTCGGCCTGGTCAAGGCCCAGATGGTCAAGAACACCGTGATCGTCCCGGTCGGCGCCAAGGGCGGCTTCGTCGCCAAGCAGCTGCCGGACCCGGCGGTGGACCGCGACGCCTGGCTGGCCGAGGGCATCGCGTCCTACAAGACCTTCATCTCGGCGCTGCTGGACATCACCGACAACCTCAAGGCCGGCCAGGTCGTGCACCCGGCCGACGTGGTCCGCCACGACGAGGACGACACCTACCTGGTGGTCGCCGCCGACAAGGGCACCGCGACCTTCTCGGACATCGCCAACGGCGTGGCGGAGGAGTACGGCTTCTGGCTCGGCGACGCGTTCGCCTCCGGCGGCTCGGCCGGCTACGACCACAAGGGCATGGGCATCACCGCCCGCGGCGCCTGGGAGTCGGTCAAGCGCAACTTCCGCGAGCTGGGCGTGGACACCCAGACCGAGGACTTCACCGTGGTCGGCATCGGCGACATGTCCGGTGACGTTTTCGGCAACGGCATGCTGCTCAGCGAGCACATCCGGCTGCTGGCCGCCTTCGACCACCGGCACATCTTCCTGGACCCGAACCCGGAGTCGGCCGCCTCCTTCGCCGAGCGGCGCCGACTCTTCGACCTGCCGCGCAGCTCCTGGGACGACTACGACAAGTCGCTGATCTCGGCCGGCGGCGGGGTCTTCCCGCGCAGCGCCAAGTCGATCCAGCTGACCCCGCAGGTCCGCGCGGCGCTGGGCATCGAGGCGACCAAGCTCACCCCGGCCGAGCTGATGAAGGCGATCCTGCAGGCCCCGGTGGACCTGTTCTGGAACGGCGGCATCGGCACCTACGTCAAGGCCGAGCGGGAGACCAACGCGGACGTCGGCGACAAGGCCAACGACGCGATCCGGGTCAACGGCAACCAGATCCGCGCCCGGGTGATCGGCGAGGGCGGCAACCTCGGCTGCACCCAGCTGGGTCGGATCGAGTACGCCCAGTCCGGCGGCCCCCGGTTCGACGGCGGCTGGATCAACACCGACGCCATCGACAACTCGGCCGGCGTGGACACCTCGGACCACGAGGTGAACATCAAGATCCTGCTCAACCAGGTGGTCGCCGAGGGCGACATGACGGTCAAGCAGCGCAACGTCCTGCTGGCCGAGATGACCGAGGAGGTCGGCAAGCTCGTCCTGCGCAACAACTACGCGCAGAACGTGGTGCTGGCCAACGCGGTGGCCCAGGCGCACAGCATGGTCAACGTGCACTCGCGGATGATCAACCGGCTGGAGGCGGACGGTCAGCTGGACCGCGCGCTGGAGTTCCTGCCCAGCGAGAAGCAGCTGAAGGACCGCCAGGCCACCGGCTTCGGGCTCACCCAGCCCGAGCTGTCGGTGCTGCTCGCCTACACCAAGATCACCCTGGCCGACGAGCTGCTCGCCACCGGGCTGCCCGACGACCCGTACTTCCGCGACACCCTGCACCTGTACTTCCCGACCGCGCTGCGCGAGAAGTTCACCGAGGCGGTGGACAACCACGCGCTGCGCCGGGAGATCATCACCACCCTGATCGTCAACGACACGATCAACCGCGGCGGCTGCACCTTCGCCTTCCGGCTCCGCGAGGAGACCGGGGCGACCTACGAGGAGATCGCCCGGACCCACACCGCGGCCCGCGCGGTGTTCGGCCTGGAGAAGATCTGGGACGAGGTCGAGGGCCTGGACAACCGGATCCCGGCCGAGACCGCCACCCGGATGCGGCTGCACGCCCGCCGGCTGGTCGAGCGGGCCACCCGGTGGATGCTCAACAACCGCCGCCAGCCGCTGGACATCGCCGACACCATCGCGTTCTTCCAGCAGCGGGTGGACCACGTCTGGACCAGCCTGCCCAAGCCGCTGCGCGGCGAGGACCTGGCCTGGTACGAGAAGATCCACGCCGAGCTGATCGGCGCGGGCGTGCCGGAGGCGCTGGCCACCCGGGTGGCCGGGCTCTCCTCCGCCTTCCCGACCCTGGACGTCACCGAGGTCGCGGACCGCTCCGGCAAGGACGTCTCCGAGGTCGCCGACCTCTACTACGACCTGGGCGACCGGCTGGGCATCACCCACCTGCTGGACCGGATCATCGAGCTGCCGCGCACCGACCGGTGGTCCTCGATGGCCCGCACCTCGATCCGCGAGGACCTGTTCGCGGCGCACGCCCAGCTCACCGACGACGTGCTGGCCTGCGGGCCGGAGAGCGCGACCAGCGAGGAGCGCTTCACGGCCTGGGCCGAGCTGAACGGCACGCTGCTGAGCCGGGCGCAGACCACCCTGGACGACATAAGGGGTTCGGACACCTACGCGCTGTCCAGCCTCTCGGTGGCCATGCGGGTGATCCGCACGCTGCTGCGCACGGGGTCGATGCGCTGACGCGCTGAGCCGGACGGCAGAACGGCGGGGGGGGGGAGGGGGGGGTGGGGGCGCCGTGCGTGGGTCTCTCCTTCTTTCCCTCCTTCCTTCCCCCCCTCCCCCCCCTTTTGTTCGGGCCCCACCCCCCCCCCCCCC
>NZ_JBNQTI010000226.1:0-2068 GCF_050325825.1 Kitasatospora sp. LaBMicrA B282 | reverse complement strand
CCACGATCGCCTCGATCCGGTCGCCGGTCTTGAACGAGAGGTTCGCCGGGGCCCCGCCGAACAGGCCGCAGTCGATCCGGCTGCCCTCGGCGGGCGGCCGGGCTCAGCCCTGCGCGGCCCGCTGCAGCGCGCTGGCCAGCAGCGCCAGGTCGGTCGGCCCGTTGCCCAGCTCGCGCACCGGGCGGCGGGTGGGCGGCGCGCCCAGCTGCGCGGGGTCGACGGCGACCACGGTCGGGCGCAGCGTGGCCGTGCGTGGGATCCGGCCGCTGATCCGGGCGGTCTGGAAGGCGAGCACCGCGCCGTCCGGGCGGCGCAGGTAGCCGCGGCCGGGGGTCTGCTCGGGCAGCGCGGCGGAGTCGCCCAGGTGGACCAGCAGCTCGGAGTCGCCCGGGTGGTCGGTGCGCAGCGCGATCCGCCACTGCGCGGCCTCGTCCACCTCGCTGCCGGCGGTCAGCTCGGGGCGGCCGGTGGCGGCCACCAGGTGCACGCCGAGCCGCCCGCCGTGCTGGGCCACCGCGGCCAGCGCGCGGGCCAGCGGCCGGCCGGCGGGGGAGGTGGGGGAGAGCAGCGCGTCGTAGTCGTCCACCACCACGACCAGCCGGGCCGGGGGCGGGTCGGCCACCACGGTCGCGGCGGCGGGGGCGGTCGCGGCGGGCGGGTAGGAGCCGAGCAGCGCGGCGTCGGCGGCGCCGCGCTGCGGGCCGAGCACGGCGGCGGGGCGGGCGGTCAGCGCCCGCTCGGCGAACCAGACCGGGAAGGAGCGGCCGCGGAACAGCCGCTCGCGCTGGGCCAGCTCCTCGTGCAGCGACTCGGCGGTGAGCAGCGCCTGGCGCGGGTCGGCGGCGGCGTCCAGCTGGGCGGCGACGTGCGGCAGCTCGGCGCAGCCGGCCAGCGCGCCGTCCCGGCCGCCGATCAGCAGCACCTGCAGCCGGTCCGGCCGCTCGCCGACGGCCAGCGAGGCCACCAGGGTGCGCAGCAGCTCGCTCTTGCCCGACCCACGGGCCCCGCCGACCAGCAGGTGCTGCGGGTCGGCCGGCTCGGCGCCGGCCAGGTCGACCGTGCAGAGGTCGTCCCGGGTGGTGCCGAGCAGGGCGGCGGCGGTGCCGGCGGTGCTCGGCAGGTCGGCCCAGCGGGCGGAGAGCTTGGCCGGGGTGACGCTGTCCAGCTCCAGCAGGTCGAGCAGGCGCAGCGCCTCCGGCAGCGGGCCGCGGGAGACCGGCGCGGCCTCGCGCAGCGGCGCCAGCGCCCGGGCCAGCCGCTCCGCCCAGGCGGCCGAGACGGCGTCCAGCGCGACGTCCTCGACCCGCTCGCCGACCCGGTCGACGCCCTGCGTGACGGTCAGCCGGGTGGCCACCTCGCCGGTGATCGCGGCGGTGCTGCCGAGCCCGGTGGGCAGCAGCTCGGGGAGTTCGGCCAGGCAGATGGGGAAGACCCCGGCGGCCGGGCCGTGGGAGAGCAGCCGGGCCAGCGACTCGCGGGCCGGGCCGGAGCCGGGATCGCCGTCCACCAGCAGCACGGTGAGCGGCTGGGCGGCCTCCTCGGCCGGGCGCTCGACCAGCTCGGCCAGCCGCTCCTGGGCCTGCGCCGGGTCCAGCCCGACCAGCAGCCGGCAGTCCTGGCCCTGGCCCGGGCGCAGGTGCGGCAGCCAGAGCGACCAGGCCCAGTCGGCGGTGCGCTGCTCCGCGTCCTGCTCGGGGTCGGCGCTGACCACCGCCAGGCTCAGCCCGCTCGGCGGGTGCAGCACGGCCAGCTGGGCGAGCACCGAGCGGGCCAGGCCCAGCAGGCGGGCGCGCGGGCCGGTGAGGCCGAGGCTGCCGGCCGCGCGCAGGTCGGCGGTGACCGGCACGGCGGGCAGCACGGTGCCGGGGGTGGTGCCGGGGCCGCCGGGCAGGTCGGCGATGCCCAGGCGCACGGTGAGCGCGTCCGGGTGGGCCGGCGGGCGCTCCCACAGCCGGGGGCCGGGGCCGAGCGCGGTGAGCAGCAGGCCGGCCGGGTCGGGGAAGCGCTCCCGCCGGGCGGCGGCCTGGCGGTCGCGGGCGCGGGCGTGCTGCACGGCGGCGTCCGGCTG
>NZ_JBNQTI010000225.1:0-10939 GCF_050325825.1 Kitasatospora sp. LaBMicrA B282 | reverse complement strand
GGAAGCTAAGCCTCACAGCGCCGATGGTACTGCAGGGGGGACCCTGTGGGAGAGTAGGACGCCGCCGAACAATTCTTCTGAAGAAGCCCCCGACCTTTCCGGTCGGGGGCTTCTTCGCGTTTATCGGCGGGTGCTGTTTTCGGCGGCGGCGGCGCGCTACCCTCGCTGGCACACAGACCGGCAGGCACGGACCGGCAGGCGGAGAGGCGCGGCGTTGCAGAACCTGACCCTTTCGTGGCAGAGCGCCGGCGCCACGGCGGCGGTCCTGCTCGGGGCCTCCTACGCGGCCCATCGGCTGCTGCCGGCCCGTCGGACCCTGGTCGCCGTGCTGCGCGAGGGCGGCACGCTGCTCGCGCTGTTCGCGCTCTGGCAGCTGGTCGGCCAGCTCTCCCTGATGAGCACCGACCACGCACTCGACCGGGCCGAGTGGATCCACCGCACCGAACTGAGACTCGGGCTGCCGAACGAGGTCTCCTGGCAACAGGCGATCACGCCGTACCCGGTCCTGGTGCGGCTGGCGAACTACTACTACGCGAGCATGCACTTCGCGGTGATGATCGCGACGCTGATCTGGGTCTTCCTCCGCCACCGCGACCGCTATGCCTGGGTGCGGACCACGGTGGTCCTGGTCACCGCCGCCTGCCTGCTGATCCAGTTCATCCCGGTCGCGCCGCCGCGGATGCTGACGGACGCCGGCTTCGTGGACGTGGCGGCCGAGTACGGCCAGTCCGTCTACTCCGGCGGCATCGGCGGCCTGCACGCCGACGAGCTCTCGGCGATGCCCTCGGTGCACGTCGCCTGGTGCGTCCTGGTCGCGGTCGCGGTGATCCGGGTCAGTCGCTCGCCCTGGCGCTGGCTGATCCTGCTGCACACCGCGCTGACGATCGCGGTGGTCGTCGTGACGGCCAACCACTTCTGGGCCGACGGCCTGGTCGCCGTCTGGCTGCTGATGCTCGCCTACGCGGTGCAGTACGCGGCGGGCCGCCTGCGGGCCCGGCGGCGCGGCACGCCGGCGCCGGACACTGCCCGCCCGCAGCCCCAGCCGACCGGCCGCTGACACCTCCCCCCACAGCAGTGCGCCGGTCCCCCCACAGCAGTGCGCCGGCCGGCAGGGGGTCCCCGCCGGCCGGCACGCTGTGACCGGATCCGTCGCCGTCACTTCATCGGCAGCGCCGCCCGGCCCCAGCCGCTGTTGGTGAGGGTGGCGGTGGCCCAGTACCAGCTGGCCAGGCCGGCGACCGCGGCGAGCCAGCCGGCCACCTTGACCAGGCCGTGCGAGCTGCCGAAGGTGCCGATCATCGCGAGCAGCAGCGAGAGTGCCAGCAGACCGTAGACGGCCCGACTGAACAGACCCGCCTGCCAGCCGGCGGCCGCGAGCGTGATCGCCAGCAGGGCCCAGACCAGCAGGAACAGCCCGGTGGCGTTCTTGCCGGCGGCGGAGCCGGCACCCGCCGCCCACACCGCCCAGAACGCGCCGAGGCCGGCGAAGGCGGTGCCGTTGAAGGTGTCGCCGCAGCGGAACTGCCAGAGGCCGGCGATGAACAGCGCGACCCCGCCGACCACGTGGGCGAGGCCCGCGGCGTCGGCGACGCCGGCGCCGTGCAGTACGCCGGTCTGCAGCAGGCCGTAGGAGAGGAGGGTCAGGCCGAGAGCGAGGTAGCCGAGCGGACCCGCGTCGAGCGAAGCGGGACGGGCGGTGGCCCCGGTAGCGTCACTGCTCACCGGAGGCTCCTTTCTGATGGTTCGAGGTGGTTCGGGACATGACGGGGTGGGCGCCGGGCAGGCTGCTGCCGCCGGGCGCACGGGGGTGCACGAGAGGGTGTGGGGGTGATGGCGACAGCGGTGCGGCAGCCGTCGCGGTGGGGCCGGGCCCGGGCGTCCCGAAGGGGGCGGGCGGTGTCGGCCGGTTGCGTCCTCGCAGCTCAGCGCTGCCGGGGACTGGGTTCGCCGGGGGAATTCCCGGTCAGCAGGTCTCTACCCGCGGTGGGATGCTTGTACCCTTGTGAATCGTAGAATTTGTTCGTTTGTCAGCTGAGTCGTCATCAGTTCTTGACCATTGCCGATGCGACCCGGCCGAGCGGGCACCCGGGAGGCTAGCCCCGCCGCTGGTGCGGCACCCGGAGCGCGATGATCGCCATGTCGTCCGAGGGCGGCTCCGGGGCGAACCGCTCCACCGCCCGCTGCACCCGCGCGGCCACCGCCCCCGCGGTCAGCCCGGTGCACCCGCGCAGCACCTCGGCCAGCCCGTCCTCGCCGAGCATCCGCATGCCCTCGCGCCGCTCGGTGACCCCGTCCGTGACGCAGAGCAGCACTTCGCCCGGCGCCAGCACCACCTGCTCGGCGGTCAGCTCCAAGTGCTCCAGCACCCCGAGCAGCGGCTGCGAGTCGGCGGCGGGGGTGACCTGCCCGTCGGTGCCCAGCCGCAGCGGCAGCGGGTGCCCGGCGCAGACCAGGCGCAGCTCGGTGCTGCCGTCCCCGCGCGGCGTCAGCTCGCCGTAGAGCAGGGTGAGGAAGCGGCCGCGGTCGCCCTCGTCGAGGATCGCCCGGTTCAGCCGGGTCAGCACCTGCGGCGCGTCCAGCCCTTCGCGGGCCAGCAGCCGCAGCGAGTTGCGGGCCAGCCCGGTGACCGAGGCGGCCTGCGGGCCGGTGCCGCAGACGTCGCCGATGGCGAAGCCGTAGGTGCCCTCGCGGATCGCGAAGAGGTCGTAGAAGTCCCCGCCGACCTCGTTGCCCTCGCCCGCGGCCTGGTAGTAGACCTCGACCTCGACGCCGGGGATCTTGGGCAGCTCCGGCGGCAGCAGGCTGCGCTGCAGGGCCTGGCTGGTGGCGGTCCGCTCCGAGTAGAGCCGCGAGTTGTCGAGGGCCAGGGCGGCCCGGCGGGACAGGTCCTCGGCCAGTTCCAGGATCTCCTGGCGGAAGCCGACGCCGGCCTTGGTCCCCAGCACCAGCAGGCCGATCACCCGGTTGCGGGCGAACAGCGGCAGCGCCACGGTCTGTCCGATCAGCCCGGCGGGCTCGGCGCCGGTCCGGGCCCGCTCCGGGCCGTCCCAGGCGGTGGTGCCGCCGGCGGCGCTGCCGACCGGGGGCTCGATGCGCTCCAGCAGGGTGCGCAGCGGGTCGATCCGGTCCTCGTCCTCGTGCAGCACGAAGGCGAGTTCGGCGGCCTCGGCGTGCTCGGCGATGGTGTAGACGGCGCACCAGGCGGCCAGCGTGGGCACCGCCATCTGCGCCATCAGGGCGAGGGTCTGCGGCAGTTCGAGGGTGCCGGCCAGCAGGTCGGAGGCCTCGACCAGGAAGGAGAGGGTGCCGCGGCGCAGCCGTTCGCGCTCGGCGAGCCGGGCGTTCTCCACGGTGAGGGCGATCCGGTCGGCGGCGAACTGCAGCCGCAGCGCCTGGTCGTTGTCGTACTGCCCGGCCTGGTTGGCGGCGACGCCGAGCGAGCCGATCAGCCGCCCTTCGACCTTGAGCGGGACGGTGATCAGCGAGCGCAGGTCGGAGCCGCCGAGCAGCGGGGCGGCGCCCGGGCGGACCGAGAGGTCCTCGTGTACGGCGGGCAGCCGGGCGGAGTCGTAGCGGTTCTGCCCGGAGTCGACCGGGATCCGCACGTCCTTGACCCGGCCGGCCGGCAGCCCGGTGGCGGCCCGGACCTCGAACTCGCTCTCGTCGTCGGTGATCAGCAGCAGGTAGGCGGCGTCGCCGTCGAGCAGGTCGCGGGCCCGTTCGACGGTCTGCTGGAGCAGGCCTGACAGGTCGTCGGCCGGCATCGCGTCCAGCTGCAGGTCGAGGGGTTCGACGGCGGCGCTGGTGGTGCCGGCCGGGGCGACGTGGTCCGGGGAGCGGAGCACGGCGCGGTCGCGTTCGCGGACCAGCAGACAGAGGGTGGAGGGGGCGCCGGTGGCGTCCAGCAGCCGCACCTGGGAGCCGTAGACCTCGATGGTGCGCTGGTCGGCGCGGCGGACGCCGAAGGCGCCCTCCCAGCGGGCCAGCCGAAGCGCCTGCGCCAGTTCGGTGCGCTCGCCGGGGCCCTGCGGCCAGACCACCAGCTCGGCCCAGCGCAGGCCGAGCACGGCCTCGGCGGGCCGGCGGAAGAGCTCGGCCGCGTCCGCGTTCCAGGAGCGCACCAGGCCCTGGTCGTCGACCTGGACCACGGCGACCAGCACCGGTCCGTCGGTGCTGGGCAGCACCTCGCCGGGGGCCTGCGGCAGTGCGTAGCGGGTGCCGGGCAGGGCGCGCTGCAGCGGCAGCCGGAACCAGACCGTCTTCTGTCCGGCGGCGTACTCCACGCCCCAGCGGCTGGAGAGCGCCGAGCACATCAGCAGGCCGCGACCGCCCTCGCCCTCGGCGTCGGCGAAGTGCTCGGAGACGGCGTCGCCCGCCACCGGCCCGGCGAAGGCGGGCAGGCCGCGCTCCGGGTGCCGGTCGGTGACGCCGATCTGCACCGAGTCCTCCTCGCGCAGGCAGCTGACCTCGGCCGCGGTCCCGGCGTGCACCACGGCGTTCGTGACCAGCTCGCTGACCAGGACGATCGCGTCGTCGACGACCTCGGACAGCCCCCAGCCGAGCAACGCGTCGCGCACGAAGCCGCGCGCGGCGGACGCCGACCGGCCATCCGGCTCGAAGGTGGCGGCTGCGCGGGCGGTGACCACGGGCTGCTTCTCCTCATTGGTTCGGGTACGGCTGCTCGGCGCCTGGCGCCCTCCGGCAGCGGGGGGTGGATCCCACCCGTTCCCGCGTGGCGCCGGCCAGGGCGAGGTGCAGCGCTCCACCCTACTTTCCGGCTGGTCTCCCCGTCGGAAAGGGGGAGCGAAACAGCCGCTGCGGAGTGATTCTCCCCACCACCGGGCCCCGGAACCTGCCCTTCGAGCACCGCCCGCTCCGGGACGAGCCTGGCGAACTGGGCAGACCCGGGCGGTCGGTGCTGTCAGACTGGGGGATCCGCGGAGAGCGGCGCACCTTGCCGAGGCCGTGGACGCCAGCCAGTCGCGACGTGGGAGGGTCCCGTTGAGTTCCGCCATCAAGGACGCTGCCGGTCAGAGCACCCAGGGGCAGAAGAGCGCGGTGCGCGGCGCGCGGCCGGCCGCCACGCCCCGCGGCGGTGCCGGGCGCCGCACGGGCCACAACCGCGGGGCGGAGCCCGCCGAGCTGCGCAAGCTGCTGGGCGCGCTGACCGCGATGCGCGACGGCAATTTCCGCCGCCGGCTGACCGTGCCGGGCGACGGCCCGATGGCCGAGATCGCCGCGATGTTCAACGAGGTCGCGGAGCGCAACCAGCACCTCACCGGTGAGCTGGCCCGGGTGCGCCGGGCGGTCGGGCGGGAGGGGCGGCTGACCGCCCGGCTGGAGAGCGGCGCGGGCGAGGGCGCCTGGGCCTCGGCGGTGGACAACTGCAACGCGTTGATCGACGACCTGGCCCGCCCGATGGCGGAGGTCGGGCGGGTGCTGGCCTCGATCGCCGAGGGTGACCTGGACCAGCGGATGGAACTGCGGTCCAACTTGCCGGACGGCGGCAGCCACCCGCTGCGCGGGGAGTTCCTCAAGGTCGGACGGACCGTCAACGGCCTGGTCGACCAGCTCTCCGAGTTCACCGACGAGGTGACCCGGGTGGCGATCGAGGTGGGCACCGAGGGCAAGCTCGGCGGGCAGGCCCGGGTGCGCTCGATGTCGGGCAGTTGGAAGGACCTGGCCGACTCCGTCAACACCATGGCGGGCCGGCTCACCGCCCAGGTGCGCAACATCGCCGAGGTGACCACCGCGGTGGCCAAGGGCGACCTGTCGCACAAGGTCACGGTCGACGTGGCGGGCGAGATGCTGGAGCTGAAGAACACCGTCAACACCATGGTGGACCAGCTGAACTCGTTCGCGGCGCAGGTGACGCGGGTGGCGAGGGACGTGGGTACCGAGGGGCGCCTGGGTGGTCAGGCGCAGGTGCCGGGGGTCGCGGGGGTGTGGCGCGATCTGACGGATTCGGTGAACTTCATGGCGAACAACCTCACCGATCAGGTGCGCAACATCGCGCAGGTGACCACGGCGGTGGCGCGCGGTGACCTGTCGCAGAAGATCGAGGTGGACGCCCGGGGCGAGATCCTGGAGCTGAAGAACACCATCAACACCATGGTCGACCAGCTCTCCGCCTTCGCGGCGCAGGTGACGCGGGTGGCGAGGGACGTGGGTACCGAGGGGCGCCTGGGTGGTCAGGCGCAGGTGCCGGGGGTCGCGGGGGTGTGGCGCGATCTGACGGATTCGGTGAACTTCATGGCGAACAACCTCACCGATCAGGTGCGCAACATCGCGCAGGTGACCACGGCGGTGGCGCGCGGTGACCTGTCGCAGAAGATCCAGGTGGACGCCCGGGGCGAGATCCTGGAGCTGAAGAACACCATCAACACCATGGTCGACCAGCTCTCCGCCTTCGCCGACGAGGTCACCAGGGTGGCCCGGGACGTCGGCACCGAGGGCATCCTGGGTGGTCAGGCCAGCGTGCCCGGGGTCTCCGGGACCTGGAAGGACCTGACCAACAGCGTCAACCTGATGGCCAACAACCTGACCAGCCAGGTGCGCAACATCGCCGAGGTCACCACCGCGGTCGCGCTCGGCGACGTGTCCAAGAAGATCACCGTCGACGCGCGCGGCGAGATCCTCGAGCTGGTCACCACCGTGAACACCATGGTCGACCAGCTGAGCGCGTTCGCCGACGAGGTGACCCGGGTGGCCCGCGAGGTGGGCACCGAGGGGATCCTGGGCGGTCAGGCGCGGGTGCGCGGGGTCTCCGGCATCTGGAAGGACCTGACCGACAACGTCAACTTCATGGCGTCCAACCTGACCAGCCAGGTCCGCAACATCGCCGAGGTGGCCACCGCGGTGGCCCGCGGCGACCTGTCCAAGAAGATCACCATCGAGGCGCAGGGCGAGGTGGCCGCCCTGGCCGGCACCCTCAACACGATGGTCGACCAGCTGAACGCCTTCGCCGTGCAGGTGACCCGGGTGGCCCGCGAGGTGGGCACCGACGGCATCCTGGGCGGCCAGGCGGACGTGCCGGGCGTCGCCGGCATCTGGAAGGACCTGACCGACAACGTCAACCAGATGGCGAACAACCTGACCGGCCAGGTCCGCAACATCGCCCTGGTGATCACCGCGGTGGCCCGCGGCGACCTGTCGCAGAAGATCGACGTGGACGCCCGGGGCGAGATCCTGGACCTGAAGACCAGCATCAACACCATGGTCGACCAGCTGAGTTCGTTCGCCGACGAGGTGACCCGCGTGGCCCGCGAGGTGGGCACCGACGGCATCCTCGGCGGCCAGGCCCGGGTGCCCGGGGTGGACGGCACCTGGCAGGACCTGACCGAGGGCGTGAACGAGCTCGCCAACAACCTGACCCGCCAGGTCCGCGCGATCGCCCAGGTCGCCACCGCGGTGACCCGCGGCGACCTGAGCCTGCGGATCGACGTCGACGCCTCCGGCGAGATCGACGAGCTCAAGGACAACATCAACCAGATGATCGCCAACCTGCGCGAGACCACTCGCACCAACCAGGAGCAGGACTGGCTGAAGACCAACATGGCCCGCTTCTCCGGCCTGTTGCAGGGCCGGCGGGACCTGGAGGCGGTCGCCTCGTTGATCATGTCCGAGCTGACCCCGGTGGTCTCCGCCCAGCACGGCGCCTTCTTCCTGGCCCAGCCGGCCGGGCGGACGGCCGAGATGCTCACCGAGGACGACGACGAGTCGGACACCGTGCTGCGCCTGATCGGCTCCTACGGCTACCAGCGCCGCTCGATGCCGACCACCTTCCGCCACGGCGAGTCGCTGGTCGGCCAGGCCGCGGTGGAGAAGCGCCCGATCAGCCTGACCGAGGCGCCCCCCGGCTACCTGAAGATCTCCTCCGGCCTGGGCGAGGCGAGCCCGGCCCACGTGGTGGTGCTGCCGGTGCTCTTCGAGGGCCGGCTGCTCGGGGTGATCGAGCTGGCCACCTTCAGCTCCTTCACCAGCGTGGTGATGGACTTCCTGACCCAGATCGCCGACCTGATCGGCGTCACCGTCAACACCATCAGCGTCAACACCAAGACCGAGGGCCTGCTGCTGGAGTCCCAGCGGCTGACCGCCGAGCTCTCCATGCGGTCGGCGGAACTGGAGGCCCGGCAGGAGGAGTTGGAGCGGACCAACGAGGAGCTGCAGGAGAAGGCCGAGCAGCTGGCCCAGCAGAACCGGGACATCGAGATCAAGAACAGCGAGATCGAGGAGGCCCGCAAGGTGCTGGAGGAGCGGGCCGAGCAGCTCGCCCTCGCCTCCCGGTACAAGAGCGAGTTCCTCGCCAACATGTCGCACGAGCTGCGCACCCCGCTCAACTCGCTGCTGATCCTGGCCAAGCTGCTCTCCGACAACAACGAGGGCAACCTGTCGCCCAAGCAGGTCGAGTTCGCCGACACCATCCACGGCGCCGGCTCCGACCTGCTGCAGCTGATCAACGACATCCTCGACCTGTCCAAGGTGGAGGCCGGCAAGATGGACGTCCGCCCGGCCAAGATCGCCCTGGTCCAGCTGACCGACTACGTGGAGGCCGCCTTCCGGCCGCTGACCGCGGACAAGGGGCTGGACTTCGAGGTCACCGTCTCCCCGGAGCTGCCGCCCACCCTGCACACCGACGAGCAGCGGCTGCAGCAGGTGCTGCGCAACCTGCTCTCCAACGCGGTGAAGTTCACCGACTCCGGCGCGGTGCACCTGGTGATCGAGCCCGCCGGCGCGGTGGTGCCGCAGCACGTGCGCGAGCAGTTGCTGGAGTCCGGCCAGATCGACGACCCGGACGCCCGGCTGGTGGCCTTCTCGGTCACCGACACCGGCATCGGCATCCCCGGCAACAAGCTGCGGGAGATCTTCGAGGCCTTCAAGCAGGCCGACGGCGGCACCAGCCGCAAGTACGGCGGCACCGGCCTGGGGCTGTCGATCAGCCGGGAGATCGCCCGGCTGCTGGGCGGCGAGATCCACGCCGAGAGCGAGCTGGGCCGGGGCAGCGCCTTCACCCTCTACCTGCCGCTGCGCAGCGAGTCGCCGGAGGGCGGGACGGAGGCCGAGCGGGCGGCGGGCGGGCCGAGCGCGGCCGGCGCAAGTGCGCTGCGGGCCTCGGTCGGGCTCACGCCGGTGGGGCAGCCGGTGCCGGTGGGGGAGAACCCGGCCGAGCACTGGGCGCAGGAGGTGCGCGAGCTGGCCGAGGAGCGCCGCCGGGGCGCTGCCGAGCGGCGCCGGGCGGCGGGCGCCCAGGCCGGGACGGGCGGGACGGGCGGTGCCGCCGGGGCCGGTGAGTCCGGCCGGGCGGAGGAGCTGCCGGCGCCCCGGGTGGGTGCCGGACCGCAGTTCGAGGGCCGGTTCGACGGCGAGGAGGTGCTGATCGTCGACGACGACGTGCGCAACGTCTTCGCCCTGACCAGCGTTCTGGAGCAGTACGGACTGACCGTGCTCTACGCGGAGAACGGCCGCGAGGGCATCGAGATGCTGGAGCACCACGAGAGCGTCGCGCTGGTGCTGATGGACATCATGATGCCGGGCATGGACGGCTACGCGACCACCGAGGCGATCCGCCGGATGCCCAACTTCGCCGGTCTGCCGATCATCGCGCTGACCGCCAAGGCGATGAAGGGCGACCGGGAGAAGAGTCTGGCGGCGGGTGCCTCGGACCACGTGACCAAGCCGGTGGACACCGACCACCTGCTCGGCGTGATGCGGCAGTGGCTGGGGGCGCGCGACGAGCACGCGTAGCGCCCGGACATCGGCGTTTACTGGCGGGTCGCCCCGGGAACCCGCTAGGGTCACTCATCGTTGCGAAGAGTGACCGGAGGGCGACGGTGCGCAGGTCTGCGTGCGGTCGCCGCCCGGTGCGGCGGCCGCGGTGGCGGTCGGTTGCGACCATCCGATAGGGCAGGGCTTGGGGGTGCGGCTAGCATGACCGGGTCGGTGGCAGGCGGTACACGGGTGCCGGCACGCGGGAAACTACTGGGCTATCCGACAGGAGGGCGGGTCGTGGTGCAGAAGGCGAAGATCCTCCTGGTCGACGACCGGCCGGAGAACCTGCTGGCGCTGGAGGCGATCCTCTCGGCGCTGGACCAGACGTTGGTGCGCGCCGCCTCCGGCGAGGAGGCGCTCAAGGCGCTGCTCACCGACGACTTCGCGGTGATCCTGCTGGACGTCCAGATGCCGGGCATGGACGGCTTCGAGACCGCCGCGCACATCAAGCGCCGGGAGCGGACCAGGGACATCCCGATCATCTTCCTGACCGCGATCAACCACGGCCCGCACCACACCTTCCGGGGTTACGCGGCCGGCGCGGTGGACTACATCTCCAAGCCGTTCGACCCCTGGGTGCTGCGCGCCAAGGTCTCCGTCTTCGTCGACCTCTACACCAAGAACTGCCAGCTCAAGGAGCAGGCGGCGCTGCTGCGGCTGCAGTTGGACGACGACCGGCAGCAGGGCCGGGACCGGGCCGAGCCGCTGCTGGCCGAGCTGTCGGCCCGGCTGGCCTCGGTGGAGGAGCAGGCCGAGGCGCTGACCAAGCAGTTGGGCGACTCACCTGAGGCCGGTGCCGCGGCCACCGCGGCGCACCTGGAGCGCAAGCTGGCCGGTCTGCGGGCGGCGCTGGAGGCGCTGCGCCCGGGAGCCGACCCCGCCTGAGTCCGACCGGACCGGGCGGCGCCCCGCTGCGCCGCCCGGGTGAACCGGTGGCGGGTTGACGGTGTGTCGGCTGGGCCGAACGACACGCCAGGGGCATGACGGTCGGTCATGTGTCCGCCGCTCAGGGCCGCCGGTAGGCTCTGGGCCATGGCCTCACGGACGCCCGGCAACGCGGCACGCAAGACGAGTCCGGAACCGGCGAAGAAGGCCGCCCCGGCGAAGAAGGCCGCCGCGCGCAAGCCGGCGCCCAAGAAGGCCCCCGCCGCCCGCGGCGCGCAGCCCAAGG
>NZ_JBNQTI010000224.1:0-11060 GCF_050325825.1 Kitasatospora sp. LaBMicrA B282 | reverse complement strand
GCCAGGGCCGCGGCGCCGACCGTCAGGCGCTCGGCCGCCTCGCAGCGCAGCAGCGCGGCCCAGCCCAGCGCGGTCTGCGCGAGCACGCCGTCCTCGCTGCCCGGCTCGCCCTCGGCCGGCAGGTGGTCGGCGGCCGGCAGCCCGAGCCCGCCCGCGGCCTGGTCGATCCGGCCGACCAGCTCGCGCAGCCGGCGCCGGTCGGCCTGCACGGCCGCCTCGTGCTCGCGGCGGCGCTCGCCCAGCCAGGACTCCAGCCGGCGGTAGCGCTCGGTGTCGAAGAGCTTGCCGAGCAGCTCGGCGCGCTGGTTGGCGTCGGCCTTCAGGAAGCGCGCGAAGTCGCCCTGCGGCAGCAGCACCACCTGGCAGAACTGCTCCCGGCTCATCCCGACCAGCTGCAGCACCTCCTCGCCGGCCTCCTGGTGCGAGCGGCTCACCGCCCGCCAGCCGGGCCCGCCCTCGCCGGCGTCGGCGACCCACTCGCGGAGCAGGGTCTGGGCCCGCTCCGGGGTGTAGCCGGTGCCGCGCTTCTTCGGGCGCAGCTGCTCGGGCAGCCGGGTGATCTCCAGTCGGCGGCCGCCCAGGGTCAGCTCCAGGGTGACCTGGGTGAGCTGCTGCGGGTCGGCGTGGTCGCTGCGCATCCGGTTGGCCCGGCGGGCGCCGGGCAGCTCGCCGTAGAGCGCGAAGCAGACCGCGTCGAGCACGCTGCTCTTGCCGGCGCCGGTGGCACCGCGCAGCAGGAAGAGGCCGCCGGCGGCCAGCGCGTCGAAGTCGACCTGCTGGCGGTCGGCGAACGGGCCGAAGGCGGTGACGGTCAGTCGGTGCAGCCTCATCGCGGCAGCTCCGCGCGCAGCTCCTGGTCGGTGCGGACCTGCTCCAGACCGGTGCGCAGCCAGTCCCGTTCGGCGGGCGCCAGCTCGCTGCCGGGCCGCACGTGCCGGACGAAGCCCTCGGTCACCGCGAGCTCGTCGCGCCCGCGCACCCGCGCCGCGTAGGAGGCCGGGCCGTCGGCGGCCGGGGTCTCGTCCGGCTCGAAGAGCAGCTGCAGGGTGTGCGGGAAGCGGCGGCGCAGCCGCTCCATCGGCTCGCCCGGGCGGCTCGGGTCGGTCAGCGTGGCCTGCACCCAGGAGTCCTCGTGCTCGGCCAGCGCGGGGTCGGCCAGCAGCTGCTCCAGCCGGCCGCGCAGGCAGGCCAGCGGCCGCGGCACCGGGCAGTCGATCCGCTCGGCGGCCACCGAGCCGTCGCCGGCCAGGTCGACCAGCCACATGGTCTTGCGCTGGCGCGCCTCGGAGAAGGAGTAGGCGAGCGGCGAGCCGCTGTAGCGCAGGTGCGGGGCGAGCGTCTGCGCGCCGTGCAGGTGGCCCAGCGCCGCGTAGTGCACCCCGTCGAAGAGGCTCGCCGGGACACTGGCCACCCCGCCGACCGCGATGTCCCGCTCGCTGTCGCTGGGCGCGCCGCCGGTGACGAAGGCGTGCGCCAGCACCACCGCCCGGGTGCCCGGTCCGCGGGTCGCCAGATCGGCCCGGACCCGGTCCAGCGCGGCGCCGAGCACGGCCGCGTGGCCGCCGCGCTCCAGGCCGAACCGCTCCCGGACCAGCAGCGGCTCCAGGTAGGGCAGGCCGTACACGGCGACCGGGCCGTGCTCGTCGGCCAGCAGCACCGGGGTGGCGCACCCGTCCGGGTCGGTGCGCAGGTGGATCCCGGCCCGCTCGATCAGCCCGGCGCCCACCCCGAGCCGGCGGGCCGAGTCGTGGTTGCCGCTGATGAAGACGGTGGGCACGCCCAGCTCGGCCAGCCGGTGCAGCGCCTGGTCGAACAGCGCGACCGCCTCCAGACCGGGCAGCGCGCGGTCGTACACGTCCCCGGCGACCAGCACCGCGTCCACCCGCTCCGCCCGGACCACGGCCACCAGGTGGTCGAGGAAGGCCCGTTGGGCCTCGTGCAGGCTCTCCCGGTGGAAGGAGCGGCCCAGGTGCCAGTCGGAGGTGTGCAGCAGGCGCATGCCCCCGACCCTAGCGGCCGCCACCGACAACCCACGGGCCCCAGGACGTGACGGCGGTCTCGCCGGGGGCGGCCGCGGGCGCGGGGCGAACCGGGGGTCACCACGCCCGGCACCGGGTGCACCGGCGTGCGCCATGCGGACGCGAGGGCTGTTCATCGACCTCCTGTTCGGGGAAGATCAACACGTCGGACCCCGCGCGACACCGATCCCCGCCGCGGTGCCGGCAACCTCGCAGCAGACGCCGGTCCGACCGGCCCGACCACCGGAGGGGGACCCATGCAGCGGATCGAGTACAGCGCGGAGATCGCCGAGCTGCTGGGCCGCATCCGGCGTCGTCCGGCGGCCGGCTGGCCCTGGCGGCCGGGCGAGCCGGTGCCCGAGTGGCTGCCGGTGAAGCAGTCCTGGGGGTGGCTCTTCGCCCCGGACGGCCGGGTGCTGACCCTGGTCAACCCCAAGGACGGGATCGTCAGCCTGCCCGGCGGCTCGCTGGAGCCCGAGGACGCCGGCGACCCCGGCCGGGCGCTGGCCCGCGAGGCGGCCGAGGAGGCGCAGGCGGTGATCGGCCCGGCGCACTACCTGGGCTACCTCTACGACCGGGTGGGCTCGGCCAACAACGGCCACGAGTGCGCCCGGGTCCGGATGGCGGCGGTGCTGCGCCGGGTCGGCCCGAGCCTGCCCGACCCGGCCTCCGGGCGGCACTACCGGCGGCTGCTGGTGGCGCCCGGGCTGGCGGTGGAGCTGCTCGGCTGGGGCACCCCGGGGCTGCGGCAGGCCCGGGCGGCGGTGCAGGCCGCGGTGACCCGGTTCGGGGTGCCCGGGGTGGCGAACGAGGCGATCGAGGAGCTCCCGGTGGCGGGGTGCGAGGTCTTCCCGGGCCTGGGCTGAGCGGCGGCCGGGCGGGGGCGGGGCGCGGCTCGCCCCCGGCTCGGGTCGGGTCGGCGCCGCTCCGGGCGTCCCGCTGGCGGCGCGGCGGCAGCGCTGCTCGGCGGCGGCTCGCCCCGGCCTCGACGATCACCGGGGGCCTCGGGAGCGCGTCGTCGAATGTGCGTTTCCGGTGAGCCGATCCGAACGGTTCGGCTAGGGTCGGTGACGATCCGAGGGGGGATTCGCATGTCCGGACCGCGCAACAGTCTTTTCCACCACGTCGAACTCTGGGTCGACGACCTGGCGGTGGCCGAGGCCCAGTGGGCGCCGGTGCTGCTGGCGCTCGGCTGCGTGCTGCACCAGAGCTGGGAGGCCGGACGCAGCTGGCGGCTCGGCGACGGCTACCTGGTGTTGGAGCAGTCACCGGCGCTCAATCCCGGCGGGCACGACCGGTTGCGCGCCGGCTTGAACCACCTCGCGGTGCACGGCTCGCGGGCGGCGGTGGGCGCCGCACTGGCGGCCGGCTGGACGGTGCGGGTGGACACGGGGGAGGCGGTACACCTGGTGGACCGTCAGGGTTTTGAGCTCGAAGTGGTGTGCCCGTAGCGAAGATTGACTCATAAAGCACACGCGTTTCGGGTCCGGGGCAAATCGACCGCAATTCCGGCGGGACTCCGGAAACACTTCGGAAAGTCGACGCCCGGCTGACATCGCGGCCAACTCCCGTTGCCCGGGCGATAATTCCCGTCAACAACTTTGGCATGGGCACTTCCCGGGGCTCGGTGTCGCTGGTACCACGGAGTAACCCGCGTCACTCTCCCCGTCCCGTTGGAGGTGCAATGCGTCCCATCCGTGCTGTCTCCGGTGGCCTCACCGCCCTGGCGCTCGCCGCGGCCGCGCTTTTCACGGCCGTTCCCGCGAATGCGGCGTCGGTCAACTACGTCGCCCTCGGCGACTCGTACTCGGCCGGCGTCGGTGCCGGTAACTACGACGGCTCCAGCGGCAGCTGCAGCCGGAGCTACGACTCCTACCCCGCACTCTGGGCCGCGGCGAACAGCCCGAGCAGCTACGTGTCGGTCGCCTGTTCCGGCGCCAAGACCGGCGACGTGCTGAGCAACCAGATCTCGGCCCTGAACTCCGGCACCACCCTGGTCAGCATCACCATCGGCGGCAACGACGCCGGTTTCGCCAACACCATGGAGACCTGCGTCCTCGACGGCACCAGCGCGTGCCTGAGCTCGGTCGCCGGCGACGAGTCCTACGCCCAGAACACCCTGCCCGGCCAGCTGGGCCAGGTGTACTCGGCAATCAGAAACGCGGCACCCAACGCCGAGGTGGTCGTCCTCGGCTACCCGCACCTCTACGAGGTGCCGGGCTCCTGCTGGTTCGGCATCAGCGACACCTCCCGCAACGCGATCAACGGTGCCGCCGACGAGCTGGACAGCGTGATCAGCACCGCGGCGGCCAACGCCGGCTTCACCTACGCCGACGTCCGCAGCGCCTTCAGCGGCCACGAGATCTGCAGCGACGACGAGTGGCTGCACAGCACCACCCTGCCGATCGACGAGAGCTACCACCCCACGGCCGCCGGCTACCAGTACGGCTACCTGCCGGTCTTCTCGAACAACGTCTGACGGTTCTAACGTCGTCTGACGGTTCGACAGCTCTCGGCGCAAGGTGACGAGGGCCGCCCGGGTCTCCCCGGGCGGCCCTCGGTCGCGCCGTCGGCGGCAGGTCGGACGCGGGACTCAGCAGGGGCCGTCGTCGGCCCAGACGCCGTAGGGCCCGCTGGCGCTCGGCACCTCGTTCAGCGTCCACCACTTGGCGTGGTAGTCGTGCCCGTTGTAGGAGACCTTGTCACCGGCGGTGTACGTGGTGCTCGCGCTCCACGGCGGCAGCGTGCAGGTGCCGCCCGGGCCCGCCGTGGTGGGCGGGGGCGTGGTCGGCGGCGTGGTGACCGGGGTGGCGCCGGCGAACTGCACGGTGTACTTGGTGAAGTCCCACGGGTTCTGGACCACGCCGGAGCAGGAGCCGGACAGGCCCGGGTCGACCACCGGGGTGCACTGCCGGTCCCGGTTGACCGACCAGAAGGTGTAGCGCGCCAGCCCGTTGGTCTCGGCGAAGTTCAGCACGGTCTGGAAGTCGGCCTGGCTGAAGTACTCGGCCGCGTCGGTGCGCCCGTTCATCATCGAGACGCCCTCGTGCGCGTAGGCGGTGGCCGCGCTCCAGCCGAAGGTGGTCTGCAGGATGCCGTTGAACGAGGTCAGCGCGGCGACCTGGGAGCTGCCGCCGTTGAAGCCGCCGTCGAAGGGCATGATCGAGTAGTTGTTCGGGGTGAAGCCCTGCGATTTGGCCTCGTCCAGCATCTGGGTGCCGAACCAGCCGGTGCCGGCCGTGGTTCCGGCGGTGGTGATCGAGATGTAGATCCCCGGGTTGTCGGCCTGCAGGATCTTGGCCGCGCCGATCTCGTTGTGGATCGCCGTGGCGTTCTCGTACTCCGGCTCCTCCAGGTCGAAGTCGATCGCGTGCAGGCCGTACTTGGTGATCACCTTCTGCTCGGCCGCCGCGGTGGCCTCGGGGGTGCCGCAGTCCTGGCCGAGCTTGTTGCCGCCGTAGCCGCCGAAGGAGACCGACACGTCGCCGCCCTTGGCCCGGATCTGTTGGATCACGGCGGGGATGGTGGTGTCGGTGTCGATCGAGGAGGTGCCGCCCCAGGCCGGGGTGCAGCCGCCGGAGTCCAGCACGAAGGCCAGCTGGAAGGCCTTCTGGCCGGTGGCGTCCATCACCGCGCCGGCGTCCGGCGCGCTGTTGTCCTCGGGCATCAGGTAGGGCGCGGAGGCGTACCAGTTGCTGCTCAGGGCGCCGCCGGTGGCCGGGGCGACCGAGGAGGCGAGCGCGGAGCCGCCGCCGGCCAGCGCGGTGGCCGCGCCGGCCAGCAGGCCGAGGGCGGCGAGGGCGCCGGTCAGGGCGGTGGCGCGGCGGCGCCGGTGGCGGCCGGGCCGGTCGGTGGGGGCGGGTGGCACGGGTGGGCGTTGGGCGCGTTCCATCGGAGCCTCTCCGGAATTCGGCAGTGGGGGACCACCCGGCGCGCGGCGTGGGGGAGCGCGGCCGGTGGCGTGCGGGCTCCGGGGCGGGACCCGCCCCAATAAAGTGGACTAGACCAACTGGGAGGTCAAGGGCCCTGCCCCGACTTAAGCCTGACTTCAGGTCAGCAACCGCTGGAGGCGGGCGCGGGGGCGGGGGCGGGCGCGGGGGCGGTCGCGGGGGCGGGCGCGGTGGTGGTCATGGAGGCGGTCACGGGCTGTACAGGGCCTCGATGTCGGCCGCGTACCACTGGGCGATCGCCTGCCGGCGCAGCTTGAGCGAAGGGGTGAGCAGCCCCTGTTCGACGGTGAAGGAGCCCGGCAGCAGGCGGAAGGCGCGGATCGACTCGGCGCGCGAGACGGCGGTGTTGGCCGCCGCCACCGCGCGCTGGATCTCGGTGTGCAGCTCCTCGTCGGCCAGCGCCGTCAGATCGTCCACCGGGGCCCGGTGGCGGGCCTGCAGCCAGTGCTCCAGGGCGCCGGGGTCCAGGGTGATCAGCGCCGCCACGTACGGGCGGTTGTCGCCCACCACCACGCAGTGCGCCACCAGCGGATGCGCCTGCACCCGCTCCTCCAGGGCGGCGGGGGCCAGGTTCTTGCCGCTGCTGGTGACGATCACGTCCTTCTTGCGCCCGGTGATGGTCAGGTAGCCGTCCTCGTCCAGGCTGCCGAGGTCGCCGGTGGCCAGCCAGCCGTCGTGCAGCGCCTCGGCGGTGCAGCGCGGGTGGTTGAGGTAGCCGGTGAAGACGCCGCCGCCGCGCACCCACACCTCGCCGTCCTCGGCGATCGCCACCCCGGCGCCGGGGATCGGCTTGCCGACGGTGCCGAACTTGGGGCTGTCGGGCGGGTTGGCGGTGATCGCCGCGGTGGTCTCGGTCAGCCCGTAGCCCTCGTAGACCGGCAGGCCGGCGCCGGCGAAGAAGAGGCCCAGCTCGCGGCGGAGCGAGGAGCCGCCGCAGACCACGCTGCGCACCCGGCCGCCGAGCGCGGCCCGGATCCGCTGGTAGACCAGCCGGTCGTAGGCGAGGTGGCGCACCCGCAGCGCGGGTCCCGGGCCGGACCCGCGCTGCAGGCCGCGCCGCTCGGTGGCCCTGGCCCAGGTGCGGGCGAGCTCGGCGGCCTGTTCGAAGGTCTCGCCGCGGCCGGCCAGTTCGGCGTTGCGCCGGGCCGAGTCGTAGAGCTTCTCGAAGACGTAGGGGACGGCGTGCAGGAAGGTGGGGCGGAACGAGCCGAGGGCCGGCAGCAGCACCTCGGAGCCGAGCTCGCCGAGGTGGCCCAGCCGGATCCCGCCGCGCACCGCGGCCACCTGGACCATTCGCGCGTAGACGTGGGCCAGCGGCAGGAAGAGCAGGGTGGCCGGCTGCTCGTTCGGCCCGGCGCTGAACACCTCGCGCCAGCCGGCCAGCACGTTGTCCGCCTCGGCGGTGAAGTTGCCGTGGGTGAGCAGGCAGCCCTTGGGTCTCCCGGTGGTGCCGGAGGTGTAGATGACGGTGGCGATGGACTCGGCGGTGACCCCGGCCCGCTGGCGGTGCACCAGGCCCTCCGGCACCCCGGCGCCGTCGGCGGTCAGCTCGCGCACGCAGCCCTGGTCGATCTGCCAGATGCCGGACAGCCGGGGCAGCGCGTCGCAGACCGCGCCGATGGTCATCGCGTGGTCCTCGTTCTCCACCACGCAGGCCACCGCGTCGGTCTCGGCCAGGATCCAGCGCACCTGCTCGGCGGCGGCGGTCGGGTACACCGGGACCGGGATCGCGCCGATCGACCAGAGTGCGTAGTCGAACAGGGTCCACTCGTAGCGGGTGCGGGACATCACCGCGACCCGGTCGCCGAACTGCACGCCGCGCGCCAGCAGCCCCCTGGCCAGGCCCAGCACCTGGTCGCGGAAGGCGGCCGCGGTCACCGGGGCCCACCGTCCGGCGGCCGTCCTGCGGGCCAACTGGACCAGCTCGGGGGTGCGTTCGGCCGCCTCGAAGACCGAGTCGGCGAGTCCGCCGGACGCGGGCGGCGCCAGTGGCGGGGTGCTCGACTCGTGCAGCATCCTTGGGCCCTCTCCGGCCCCGCTGCCGACGGCGGTCGGTGGCCCGCCGTGGCCCGTGCGGAGACCGACGGTGACCTCCCGGGGCGCACTGGGCACGGTAGCCGATCGCCGGGGCGCTGCCCAGGGTCGCGCCAAACCGCCCCGGGACGGACACCGGATGCGCATGACGACCGGATGGGACACGCACGGTGTGCACCGTGGGCGGGCGCGGGGTGCGAGCTGTGCACGGGACGGGTGGGGCGGCCGTGACCGAGGCGGCGTCATGGGAGGCCCGGGTCACGGGTCCTGGGCCCGCCCCTCGCAGGTCATGGGCCTGTCAACATTGGCGACCATCTTCTTGAACAACGGATCAGGTTCGATCGCCAAGACCCGTCGAACCGGTCGGCAATGGGTAGTAAGCTCGCGCAGACTCCCACCCGGGCCCAGCCACCCGAGGACTCCATGCGTCTGCGCAGCAGCTCGATCCGCGCGAAGATCATCGCGCTGCTCCTGGTGCCCATCGTGGCGCTGGTGGGCCTGTGGGCCTACGCCACCCTGGTCACCACCAGCGACTTCTGGACCCAGCTGAGCGTGGCCTCGACCTACAAGGCGTTCGGCGCCCCGGTCGACCAGGTGGTCCGCGACCTGCAGGACGAGCGCCGGGCCGGGGTGATCCTGCTGGCCCGCCCGCAGGCCGCCGACGTGCAGAACGACTACCTGAACGCGCAGAAGACCACCGATCAGGACCTGGCCGTGCTGCGGCAGAAGGCCACCGGGCCGGGCTCCGGCCGGCTCACCAAGACCGAGCGGGCCCGGGTGCAGGACCTGCTCGGCGCGGCCGGGCAGCTCACCCTGCTGCGCGGCCAGGTCGGCCAGCAGTCGATCAGCTGGGGCTTCGCGATCACCCAGTACAGCGGGCTGATCCAGCCCGCCTTCGACTTCCGGTCCGCCTTCGTCAGCCAGCAGACCGGGCAACTCCCGCGCCAGGGCACCATCCTGATCGAGCTGACCCGGGCCCGGGAGTACCTGTCGCAGCAGGACGCGGCGATGGAGGGGCTGCAGGGCGACGCCCAGCCGACCCCGGCCGGCCAGCAGGCCGTGCTCGACCCGATGCACAACCAGCAGGCGCTCTTCGAGATCTACATCGCCGAGCTGGACCAGCCCGACCAGGGCGACTACCTGGCGCTGCGGAACGGCCAGGACTGGCAGGAGCTGGACCTGGCCGACCGCGAGATCCAGAGCGCCGCCCAACCGGCCGACGTGGTGCTGACCGTCTCCGAGTCCACCTGGCACCGGACGGCCGGCCAGGTCCTGGACGACCTCAGCCAGGAGAACGACAAGGTGGCCGACAGCCTCGGCGCCCGGGCCGACTCCTACGCGATGGGCCTGCTCTGGCGCGGGGCGATCGCCGGTGTGGTGGGCCTGATCGCGATCGTGCTCTCGGTGCTCATCTCGTTGCGGATCGGGCGCGGACTGGTCCGCGACCTGGTCGGCCTGCGCAACGCCGCCCACGAGCTGGCCGGTGCCCGGCTGCCCTCGGTGATGCAGCGGCTGCGTGACGGCCAGCCGGTGGACGTCGCCGCCGAGGCCCCGGAGCTGAGGTTCGGTGAGGCCGAGATCGGGCAGGTCGGGCGCGCCTTCAACCAGGTGCAACGGGCCGCGGTGCAGGCCGCGGTGGAGCAGGCCGAACTGCGCCGCGGGGTGTCGGCCGTCTTCGTCAACCTGGCCCGGCGCAGCCAGGTGCTGCTGCACCGGCAGCTGACCCTGCTGGACACCATGGAGCGCCGCACCGAGGACCCGGCCGAGTTGGAGGACCTGTTCAAGCTCGACCACCTGACCACACGCATGCGGCGGCACGCCGAGGGCCTGATCATCCTCTCTGGCGGCTCGCCCGGGCGGGCCTGGCGCAAGCCGGTCCGGATGGTCGACGTGGTGCGCGCGGCGGTCGGCGAGGTCGAGGACTACGCTCGGGTGATCGTCCGCCCCTTCCCCGGCACCGGACTGGTCGGCACCGCGGTCGCCGACGTCACCCACCTGATCGCCGAACTGGTCGAGAACGCCGCGGTCTTCTCCCCGCCGCAGACCCAGGTGACGGTGCAGGGCGAGGTGGTCGCGCACGGCTTCGCGCTGGAGATCGACGACCGCGGGCTGGGACTCAGCGAGACGGCGCTGGTGGAGATCAACCAGCGACTGGAGATCGAGCAGGCCTTCAACCTGGCCGACACCGACCGGCTCGGGCTCTTCGTGGTCAGCCGGCTGGCCCGGCGGCACGGGATCCGAATAAGCCTGCGGGCCTCGCCGTACGGCGGGACCACGGCGGTGGTGCTGATACCGCGCGAGCTGCTGGCGGAGGTGCCGGGGGGCGCTGCACCCGTCGCGGCGGGTGCGGGTGCGGGTGCGGGTGCGGGTTCGGGTGGCGCGGGTGCGGGCGGGACGGCGCCGGGGACCGGGGCAGCGGGAGTTGCGGCGCCGACGACGGCGGCGTCGAGTGGGGCTGGGGGTGCGGCCGGGGCCGGGTCTGGGGCGGGGACCGGGCAGCCGCGGCAGCGGGACCTGGTGGCGGTGGCCGGTGGGGCCGGCGGCCTGGTGCGGTCGCGCGGGGGTGAGGGCCGGCGCGGTGCGCACCAGCGGACGAGCACCGGTCCGCAGGCGGTCGACGCCGAGCCGGCCCGGACGCCCGGCGGGCTGCCGCGGCGGCGTGCGGCGGGCGGACCGGCGCTGGTCCCCGCTCCGGTCGGCACCGGTCGGCACCGGCGGCAGGATCCGGCGTCCGGGACGACAGCTGACGAGGCGTCGGACAGTACTGATGAGACGTCAGAGTCCGCTGAGCGGGCGGAGGTTGCGGCACCGGCGGCGGGCGGCGTGCCCCCGGCCGGCGGGCTGCTGCCGCGCCGGGTGCGGCAGGCCAACCTGGCGCCGCAGCTGAAGGAGGCCGCCGCCCGCGAGGCGGAGCGCGCGGCGAATCCGCAGCAGCCGCGCGAGCGGACGCCGGAGGAGGCGCGGGCCGCGTTCCGGTCCTTCCAGCGCGGCTTCAGCCGGGGTCGGGCCGAGCCGGCCGCCCCGGGCGCGTCGCCGGTCCCGGGGACGCCGACCGCCG
>NZ_JBNQTI010000223.1:2561-11372 GCF_050325825.1 Kitasatospora sp. LaBMicrA B282 | reverse complement strand
CCCCCCCCCCCCCCCCCCCCCCCCCCCCCCCCCCCCCCCCCCCCCCCCCCCCCCCCCCCCCCCCCCCCCCCCCCCCCCCCCCCCCCCCCCCCCCCCCCCCCCCCCCCCCCCCCCCCCCCCACGCCAACGTCGCCCGCGTCCTGGCCGGCCACGTGCATCGGCCCACCACGGCTGCCTTCGCGGGCACCGTCCTGGCCACCGCGCCGAGCACCCACCTGCAGAGCGGCCTCGCCCTGCGCGGCGAGGCCCTGACCTACCTCCCGGAGCCGACCGCCTTCCTGCTGCACCTCCGCAGCGGCAGTTCGTGGATCACCCACACGGTGCCGGTCAGCCATGCCGCGGCGCCGACAGGGCAGTTCTAGGCAGGCGGAGTCAGGAGTGGGTCGGGAACCCACCCGCGCGCACTCCGGCCACGAAGGCGCCCCAGGAGGGGGTGGGGAAGAGCAGGGCGGGACCGCCCGGGTCCGTGGAGTCCCGGACGGGCGTGATCTGCGGAGAACCGACGGCAACCTCAAGGCAGTTGCCGCCCTGGCCGCTGTAGCTGCTCTTGCGCCACAGTTGCTCCTCGATGACCGGCGCGAACATCCGGTGCCACCTCTCTGGTCCTGGTCGTTACATCTCGTGCCTTATCCGGGCGAGCAGGTCGAGACTGTCTCCCGGGCTCAGGGCGGCCGTACGAAGCGAGTCGAAGATCAGCGTATATTCTGCGGCCTCCTCGGGGGTCTCCATGAACAGCGTTCCGGTCCGATGCTCCACGCAGACGACATCAGAGAATGCCGGGTTGGGGAAGGCGAAGAGGACGAACGCGCCGAACAGGCCGGCGTGTGCGCCGGCCCGGTCGGGGACGATCTGAATGTTCACGCTCGGGTGGTCAGCCATCTCGGCCAGGTGGTCGAGCTGTCGGCGCATGACCGCCGCACCGCCGACCTGTAGGCGCAGGGCGGCCTCGCCCTCGATCACGCAGAGTCGGGGCGGATCGGTCCGCTTCAGGACCTCCTGCCGTTCGATGCGCGCCGCCACCAGGGCCTCTGCGGCCTCGGGCCCCAAGGTTGAGGGAGCGGCCTGGATGACCGCCCTTGCATAGTCGGGCGTCTGCAGCAGGCCTGCCACCAGCAAGGTCTCGTAGGAGCGGATGTAGTGGGCCGTCTCCTCGTAGCCGATGAAGTCGGAGAACGACGGCCTGGCGATGCTGGCCCGGCGTACCCAACCAGGCTCGCGCCCACGGCGTGCCAAGGACACCATCTCCTCGACCTGGGCGGGGTCCTCGACATCGTAGAACGTGAGCAGGTCGCGCAACTCGCCCAATGAGATGCCGAGGCGAGCGTTCTCAATTCGATTGATCTTGGTGCGGTGGCACCCGATGCGCTCGGCCGCTTCATCCAGGGAGCAGCCGGCCTCCTCGCGGAATCCGGCCAGCAGGGCAGCCAGGCGACGCCGTCGAACGGTCGGGCGCACTTCGGACATGTGACCACCTTTCAAATCACCTGCACGAAGGCAAGGTTAGCAATCCGAATTGATCATGGATCAATTTCCAAAAGGTCGATTGCCAAAAGCGTGAGGCGCGGAGCGCACTAACGATGAGTGGTCGAGGTGCGACTCACCGTGATCGCACTGACGGGTCACCGGGCATCCTCATGCCTTGTCCGGCTGGCAACGCCATCGACTGCTCCCCCTCCTGTACGAAAGGCGGCCTCGCCATGCCCGAAACCTCGAGCAACGCCCCCGAGTTCACCGTCGCCGACAGCTGCTGGCTGCCGCGCAGTCGGCAGTCGCCCGGCGCTGCCCGCCGGCTGCTGGCGAACCTCCTGGACAAGGTGGCGTACGGCGACCGCTACGCCGATGTCGGCCTGCTGCTGGTCAGCGAGTTGGTGACGAACGCCGTCGTCCACGGGACCCCGCGGGACCGGCTGGTGTGGGTGTCGGTGGGCGTGGGCGAGCACCGGCTGCGGATCGAGGTGCACGATGCGTGCGGCGATCGGGAGCCGGTGTTGCGGGCGGCCGGGCCCGAGGACGAGTCCGGGCGTGGGCTGGCGCTGGTGAGGCTGCTGGGGGAGCGGTGGGGGTGTTGCCCGCGGCGGGGTGTCGGGAAGATCGTCTGGGTCGAGTGCGGGCCGGTGGCGCCCGGCAGGGCGGCGTGAGGCGCGCCCGGCGGTCGTAGCCGCTACTGCTGGTCGCTGCCGCAGTAGCGGCACTTGGTGGCGGCTTCGGGGAGGTCCTCGGAGAGGCAGGCGGGGCAGGTCTTGACCGGCTTGGGGTCGCCGAAGACGGCGATGCCGCGGCGGGCCTGGATGTGCTTGTAGGGGACCACGATCCCGAAGTACACCACCGCCATGAAGACGATGAAGTAGACGATCGAGGAGATGAACGCCCCGATGTTGACGTAGGTGGGGATGTTGCCCGCCGCGCCGAGCTGCCAGCCGAGGCCGAGGGCGTGGCCGCCCTGGCCGCGGGTGATGATCGGGTTGATCACGTTGGTGGTGAAGGACGCGATCAGGGTGGAGAAGGCCAGGGCGATGATCAGCCCCACTGCTGCGATGACCACGTCACCGCGCATCAGGAAGTTCTTGAAGCCCCTCAGCATCGTGCCTGCCTCCTCCTCGCTGCTGTCACCTCCTCACAGGTGAACCGATCGCGGCGGTGCCGGCCAGTGCCGTTGGTCCGACCGGCGCAACGTGCGGATGCGCCGTAGGCAGAGTGCGACGAGGACGAGCAGCAGCAGGAGCTGCCCGGCCGGCACCAGCCGGTAGGCGAGTTGCAGGACCAGCGCCTGCAGGGCGCTCGGGTGCAGCGGGTGGGCCAGACCGGGGTCGTACACCAGGGTCAGCAGCGCGGTGTGCGCCAGCAGCAGCGGGTCGAACCAGGAGCGCTCCAGCAGTGCCAGCAGGAGCCAGGCGATCGCGTCGTACCAGGGCCGGACGTAGGCAGTGCCCAGCAGGTAGGCCATCACCACGGCCAGCGCCGGGCGCGCGGTGAGCCGGACCAGGTCACCCTCGTTCGCGGGTGGGAGGGCGCCGAGCAGCAGGGCGGCGAGCAGGGTCACCGCGAGGAGTTGCAGGACGGTCATGGCCGACTGTGCGCCCGAGCCGCCGAGCACCGGGACCAGCAGGGTGCGGTCCAGCAGCTGCCACGCGGTGCCGTCGGCGGCCGCCCCGCCGACGTTCTCGGCGTTGCCGACGGCCTGCGGGGTCAGACCGTAGCCGATCGCCAGGGCCGCCGCACCCGCGCCCGCGGTGGTGGCCAGGCGCCGCCGGTCGTGGCGCAGGCCCCAGGCGAACGGGAGCGCCAGAATGCCCAGCGTCAGCTTGACGGCGGTGGCCGCGGCGAGGGCGAGGCCGGTGCCCAGACTGGTGCCGCTGCCAATGCCGCTGCGGGTGGTCAAGCTCGAGTGCCGCAGTGTCCAGAACGCGAGGACCAGCAGGAACGCCCCGATCGTGTCGACATGTGGACCCGCGACCAGGTTCCACAGCAGCACCGGATTGAGCGTCCACAGCAGCTGGGAGCGGACCTGCCGGGCCGGATCCGGCCCGGCCAGCCGGAACAGCAGCGCACCGGTGGCGAGGAACGCCGCACCGCTCAGCAGCGACAGCAGCCAGACGGTGCGCAGCATCGAGGTCCCGCCGCCGATCGAGGCGAGCCACTGGGTGGCGGTGGCCACCGGCCCGTAGACCGAGGGGGTGTGCAGCCAGGGTTCGGCGAGCGACAGCCGGCCGACCGGGTCGCCGCGCTGGGCCAGGTCGGCCGGCGTCAGCAGGTACGGGTTCAGGCCGAGGGCGGCGGTGCGGCCGTAGGCGGCGTAGTTGAGCGGGTCGGTGGTACCGAGCGGCGGCACGCACAGCAGTCCGCCGACCGCGAGGGCGCCGGCCGGCAGCAGACGACGCGGCCGCGGTGCCCAGCCGCGCCGCACGGCGGCGAGGCCGGCCGCCACCGCCGCGGTGCCGAGCAGCAGGACCACGGCGACCAGCGCCCAGACCAGCGGGTCCGCGGGGCCGGCGTGCCCGAACCACGGCGGCAGGATCCCGCCGGGGCCGAAGTCCGGCTCGACGGCGGACGGGCCGAGCAGCCCCAGCAGGACCGTCAGGGCCACGCAGCAGCCGATCGCCAGTAGCGCTGCGGTCCCGAGCGCCCGTCCGGGTCGCGCCGAGGCGCCCCGACGGTGCTGCCGTCTCGGCCCCGCCGGTGCGGGTGGAGACGGCCGTGATGGTGCGGACACGTGGATCCCCCGATGCTCGTGTGCGTGATCGACCATCGGCAACCTGATCGATCGCCAGAGATGATCACACAGCCTGCTGAGCGGGACCCACGCGGCCTACCCGGCCGGGCTACCCCGTCACCGCTCCGGGTGGCCGCGGTGCCGGCGCCACTCGGAGGCGAGGATCGCCATGTCCTGGTCGTCGATCCAGCTGCCGCCGTAGTTCAGCACCTCGCGGCGGGTGCCCTCCAGGACGAAGCCGACCTTCTCGTAGGCGCGGCGAGCGCGGGGGTTGTGGGCGTACACACTGAGCGAGATCCGGTTCAGCCCGAGCTGCTCGAAGCCGTAGCCGACGGTGAGCCGCACGGCCTCGGTGCCCAGCCCGCGGTCGCGCCCGGCCCCGGTCATCAGGACCCGGAAGTTGCAGCTGCGGTTGGCCGGGCTCCACTGGTTGAGCACGGTCTCGCCGACGCAGCGGCCGCTCGCCCGGTCGACGATGGCCAGGTCCAACCGGTCCGACTGCTGCGCCCGGGTGCTGTACCACTCCTGCATCCGGCGCTCGGCCGCCTCGTCCAGCGGCGGGGGCGGCGTCGTGCCGGGGTCGCCGTCGGTGAAGCGGCCGACCTCGGGGTCGGTGAGCCAGTCGCGGATCGCCGGGGCGTCCTGCGCCAGGTCGAAGGGGCGCAGCAGCACGAGGTCGCCGGTCAGGGTGGGCTTGGTGGAGAGGTCTGTGGTCTGGCGATCGGTCATGCGGTGATTCTGGGCAGGCTACGCCCGCTGGACAATCGGATTTTCAGCCCTGTGGCGCGGTGAGCACGCGCAGGTGAGTACACCTACTCAGGTGCGGCCGCCGTTCCGGGCGCCACCATGAGGGCAACGCCCCGCCCCGCCGCCCGAAGGACCCGACCGTCATGCTGAGCCGCCTTGCCACCGCGCTGCTCCCGCTCTTCGGCACGCTCACCATCAGCACCGACCCCGACACCCCCGTCCTCGCGCCGGGCAGCATCATCGCGGCCAACCACACCTCGCTCGCCGACCCGGCGATCGTGCTGGCCGCACTGCAGCGGCTCGGGATCCGTCCCGCGGTGCTGGCCACCGCCGGACTGTGGCGGCTCCCGCTGCTCGGGCCGGCGCTCACCAGGGAGGGGCACATACCCGTGCGGCGCGGCACCGCCCGCGCCGCCGAGGCGCTCGGCGGGGCCGCCGCCGCGCTGGCCGCGGGCCGCTCGGTGCTGATCTACGGCGAGGGCGGTCTGCCGCGCCGGCGGGACTCCGGGGAGGCGCCGCCGGAGCCGTTCCGCAGCGGGCTGGTCCGCCTCGCCGCGGCCACCGGCGCCCCGGTCGTCCCGCTCGGGCAGGCCGGCGCGCGCCGCCTGACCTCCGGCACGCCGTCCAAGCAGCTCGCCGGACTGGCCACCGCCCCGCTGCGCCGCCCCGGCTACCACGTGCACCTGGGCGCCCCCGTGCACAGCACCGACCCCGCCGTCCTGCACGCTGCGGTGACCGCCGCCTGGCGCACCGCGGCCGGCCGGGTCCGCCGCTGACCGGCGCCGCCCCGCTACGCTCCTCCGCATGCTGACCACCCGTACCGGCGCCTCGCGCGCCGCCGTCCGTGACCGCGTCCTGGCCCTCGGCACGCTGCCCGTGGCGGCGGCGGTGCTCACCGGGGTGAACGCGGTCTACCTGCTGCTCGTCGTCTTCGGCAACGTCACGGACTTCGGCACCAACCAGCAGTTCGTCCACCACGTGCTGGCGATGGACACCACCTTCCACGACAGGTCGCTGATGTGGCGGTCCGTCACCTCGACGACCGCCCAGGACACCGCGTACGTCGCGATCATCGCCTGGGAGGCGCTGAGCGCCCTGGTGCTGACGGCGGGGACCCTCGCCTGGTGGCGGCGGCCGCGGCAGGCGCGGCGGCTCAGCACGCTCGGCCTGCTGCTGATGCTGCTGCTCTTCGGGGTCGGGTTCATCGGGATCGGCGGCGAGTGGTTCGCCATGTGGCAGTCGAAGGCGTGGAACGGCCTGGAGGCGGCGATCCGCAACGTGACCCTGGCGGGGCTGGCGCTGCTGGTGGTGAACTTGCCGCACACGTCGCAGGAGTGAGGGGGCCGGGCATGGAGCTGCCGCTGGCGGGGGTCACCGTGGTCGCGTTGGAGCAGGCGGTGGCGGCGCCGCTGGCGACCCGGCACCTGGCCGACCTGGGAGCCCGGGTGGTCAAGGTGGAGCGGCCGGACGGCGGGGACTTCGCCCGCTCCTACGACCACAGCGTGCGCGGGCTGGCCAGCCACTTCGTCTGGCTGAACCGCGGCAAGGAGTCGATCACCCTCGACCTCAAGACGCCCGCGGGCCGCTCGGTGCTCACCGACCTGGTGGCCGGCGCCGACGTGTTCGTGCAGAACCTCGCGCCCGGGGCCGCCGCCCGGCTCGGCTTCGGCGCCGCGGAGCTGCGGGCCCGGCACCCGCGCCTGATCACCGTGGACCTGTCCGGCTACGGCGCCGGCGGCCCGTACCAGGACCGGCGGGCCTACGACATGCTGATCCAGTGCGAGACCGGCCTGGCCTCGGTGACCGGGCCGCCGGACCGGCCGGCCAAGACGGGGGTGCCGGCCTCGGACATCGCGGCCGGGATGTACGCGTTGTCGGGGACGCTGGCCGCGCTGGTCGGCCGGGCCCGGACGGGGGAGGGCAGCGCGGTGGAGATCGCGATGTTCGAGGCGACCGCCGAGTGGCTGGGCCACCAGCTGCACCACACCCAGGCCACCGGCCGCAGCCCGGGGCGGGCGGGCCTGTCGCACCCCGCGATCGCGCCCTACGACGCCTACCCGACCGCCGACGGGCAGGAGGTGCTGATCGGCATCCAGAACGACCGCGAGTGGGCCAGGTTCGCCGCGGGGTTCCTGGACCGGCCGGAGCTGGCCGACGATCCCGCGTGGGCGACCAACGTGGCCCGGGTGCGCCGGCGCCGGCTGGTGGACGCGCTGGTGGGCGGGCGGACCGCGACCATGACGGCGGCCGAGGCGATCCGGCGGCTGGACGGGCTGGCGATCGCCTGCGCCCGGCTGAACCAGGTCGGCGACCTGCTGGACCACCCCCAGCTGGCCGCCCGGGACCGCTGGCGCCCGGTGGCCACCCCGGTGGGCGAGGTCCGCGGGCTGCTGCCGCCGTTCGGCTTCGCGGGCGTGGAGCTGCCGATGGGCCCGGTGCCGGCGCTCGGCGAGCACACCGGGGCGGTGCTGGACGGGCTCGGCTACCCGCCGGCCCGGGTCGCGGCGCTGCGGGCGGCGGGCGCGCTGGGGCTGGCCGAGTAGCCGCCGGTTAATTCGGTTGCGTGCCACGGCAGGGTCGCTAATATCGATCGAGTTCGAGCCCGGCTGGGCTGCCCAGGATGTCGTGCGAGGGAGGTGCCTCTCGATGGTCGCCGCTGTGACGCGGCGCGCTCTCGTCTGCGCGCCCTACGACGCCTCCCCCCACCCCCTGCCTGCCGGCTGACACTGCGCGCTGACGCGCCCTCCGGCGGGCCCTCCCGCCAGGAGAACACCGCAGTGCCGAAGCAGTTCACCGACCACGAGTCGTTCGCCCGCATCCGCAGCAAGGGCAAGGGCGGCAACCGCCGTGGTTTCGACGACGACGCCTACGAGGCGGCGTTCGCCGAGTACACCGAGCACACCGACTACGCCTCCTACGACGACGACGGCTACGCCGCCGACGACGAGCAGGCCGACGCCCTCGCCGCCGGCGCGGCCGGCGACGGCCCGCCGACCGGCGACCGCTGGTCCACCTGGGACCAGTCCACCCCCACCGAGAAGGGTCCGGAGCCGCGCCCCGACTGGGTGGTGACCGAACTCGCCGCCGTAGACACCGAGTTCGGCATCCTGAAGACCGGTAAGGAGGCCGACGTCTTCCTGCTGGAGCGCGCCGTGCCGGGCACCGGGCGCCGCTCCCTGCTGGCCGCCAAGCGGTACCGCGACGGGCAGCACCGGATGTTCCACCGCGACTCCGGCTACCTGGAGGGCCGCAGTCACAAGGAGTCCCGGGTCAGCCGGGCGATGGCCAAGCGGACCGAGTTCGGCAAGCAGGCGATCGCCGGGCAGTGGGCCGCGGCCGAGTTCGCCGCGCTCTGCCGGCTCTGGTCGGCGGGGGCCGCGGTGCCCTACCCGGTGCAGATCCTGGGCACCGAGATCCTGATGGAGTTCATCGGCGACGAGTCCGGCGCCGCGGCCCCGCGACTCGCCCAGGTCCGGCCCGAGGAGGCCGACCTGGTCGACCTGTGGGAGCAACTCGGTACCGCGCTCAGTCTGTTGGCCCGGGACGGGTACGCGCACGGCGACCTGTCGGCCTACAACATCCTGGTGCACCAGGGGCGTCTGGTGATCATCGACGTGCCGCAGATCGTCGACGTGATCGCCAACCCGCGCGGGCGCACCTTCCTGGAGCGCGATGTGCGCAACGTCGGCGGCTGGTTCATCGCCCGCGGTCTGCCCAGGGCGAAGGTGGACGAGCTCTCCCGGGAACTGGCCTTCGAGGCCCGGCTGGACTGAGCGCCTCCCGGGCTGGGCGACGGCCCGGCCGGACTGACGGGCAGACCGGGATCGCCGGGACGGGGAGCGGCTCCCGTCCCG
>NZ_JBNQTI010000223.1:0-2551 GCF_050325825.1 Kitasatospora sp. LaBMicrA B282 | reverse complement strand
GGGGGGGGGGGGGGGGGGGGGGGGGGGGGGGGGGGGGGGGGGGGGGGGGGGGGAGGAAAGGGAAAAAAGGAATAAACCCCCCCCCCCCCCCCCCCGATCCCGGTGGTCAGTGCGCCGTGTTCAGCGGTCAGTGCGCCGTGTTCAGGAGAGCAGGCTCCAGGACTGCCCCGCCGCACCGGAGTTGGGCGGGTTGGTCATCCCGTTGGCGCCGGCGGTGGCGCCGGCGACGTCCAGCGCCAGCCCGTTGCCCACGTTGGTGATGGTGAGGGCGCCGGAGCTGTTCTGGGTGACCTTCCACTCCTGCCAGGGGTTGTTCGGGCTGGGGTTGAGCAGGTACGCGGTGCCGACCCCGGCGCCGCCCGCGAGGACGGTGTGGTTCTGGGTGGCGGTGTAGCAGTCGTCGCTGATCGTCACCGTGCCGTCGGCGTTCGGCGAGAAGAGCCACTGCTGGGCCGGGTTGCCGCTCTGGTAGGCGTTGATGTCGGAGTTCCCGCCGGTGTTGGCGGAGCAGCCGCCCTGGACCTCCAGGGCCTGGCCGCCGGTGCCGCCCGCGCTGATCGCGTGGTACTTGCCGTCGCCGACGATGCCCGCCGGGGTGCTGCCGCCACCGCCGCTGGTGGTGCCGGCCCCGCTGATCCGGTAGAGCGCGGTGCCGTGCGCGGGGATCCAGTTGCCGCCGAGGGTCCCGGTGGTGGTGCCGGTGGCGCCGCTCCAGATCTCCCGGTAGGAGTAGCTGGAGCCGGTCAGGCCGAGCTGGCTGAACGTCACGCTCGGCATGGCCCAGTTGTTCGGGTCCTGGTTGATCAGCGCGACGGCCAGGTCACCGTTGGCGAGGGTGCGCTTGAGGACGACCGGCGCGGTGGGGGAGGCGGGCGGGCCGCCGACCAGGGCGGCCGGCTTGGCGAGTGAGTCCTGGTCGATGGCGATCACGTCGGGGTTCTTCATGATCGCGAGTGCCGAGGTGGGGATGCCGGTGGACCAGGTGTAGCTGTTGTAGGTGTGCTGGGCGTCGGCGGCGTTGCGCAGGTCGGCGCCGGAGATCAGCGGGGCGGCCATCATGGACAGGACGGACAGCTCGGTGCGGGACTCGTCGTCGGTGAACGGCTTGTTGCCCGGGTAGGTGTCGGTGACGCCCCAGACGCCGTTCACGTCCTGCCAGCCGGTGAACATCATGTCCATGTCGTTCCAGCTGCCCGGGTGCACGTTGCCCGCGTACTGCAGCGCGGTCTGCAGCTGCCCGTTGTAGAGCACGCCGCTCAGGTCGCTGTCGCGGTCGCCGCCGATCCGGCACATGTTGGCGACCTGGCCGCACCAGACGCCGGTGGGCGCGTAGCCGGGGGCCTGGTGCGCCGGGGTGCCGGCGGCCACCACCAGCGGGTCGGTGCGGGCCGGGTCGTTGGCGTTCTCCAGGGAGGGGATGCCGGTGTGGGCGGGCTGCGCGGAGAGGCTGAGGGTGACCTTCGGCCTGCCCGCGGCGCTGGTGGCGGCGTCGAGGGCGCGCTGGAAGGTCTGGGTGCGGGCGTAGATGGACTCGGTGAGCTCCTTGCCCTCGCCCTGCGGGTAGTAGGCGTAGCCGTCCGGCCCGTAGATGGTCGGGCCGTAGGGGCAGTCGTCGTACTTGACGAAGTCGACGCCCCAGGCGACGAAGTCGGTGGCGTCGGTGCTCTCGTGGCCCAGGCTGCCCGGGTGGCCCTGGCAGGTGGTGTAGGTGTCGGTGGCGTAGAGGCCGAACTTCATGCCCTTGCTGTGCGCGTACCAGGCCAGGTACTGGATGCCGTTCATGGTCTGGCCGTTGACCGTCTGGGACGGGAAGTGGTTCGGGTCGGGCGTCAGATGGCCCGAGGTCGGGTCGTTGCCGGTGCCGTCGGTGCCGGAGACCGGGTTGCCGTTGGTGTCGTACAGCTGCATGGCGCCGTCGGAGGTCTTCACGAACGGGCCGCTCTGGCCGCTGCGGTAGGGCACCGACCAGCCGTCGTCGATGGTGACGGTGTTGTAGCCGGCCTGCACCAGGCCGTTGGCCGACATGAAGTCGATGGTCTGCTTGACCTGCTGCTCGTTGACCTGGGTGCCGAGCGAGTTCCAGGAGTTCCAGCCCATCGGTGGGGTGAGCGCGTTGCCGTTGCCGAGCGCGGCGGCCGGCGGCGCGGTGGTGACCGCCACGGCGCCGAGGCCGGGGGTGGCCAGGGCGATGGTCAACAGGAGGCTGGGCAGGCGCGAGGCGCTGCGGCGTGTTGCACGCATGGATGCGGCTCCGGGGTGGGGGTGGGGAGTGGGGGTGCACGGGTGGGGGTCGAGCGCGGCCGAACAGAAAGCAACACGGGCTGGTGGGGTGCCCGCCGGGTGGACGGCAGCTGTCGAACTGGGATGTCGCCGCTGCCCGTGCGTGGGAGTGTAATGGCACATGCGACATGGCAGAAGACTTCCTGCGTGAGTTTGTTGGAGGGTGAGTGTTTCTGTGTCTTTGCCTGCGGCGAGTACGGCGACGGCAAACAAAAGGGGGTACTCTCTCCGCAGCCTACTGTTTGGTGGTGGTGTAGGATCAAAACAACAA
>NZ_JBNQTI010000222.1:0-11489 GCF_050325825.1 Kitasatospora sp. LaBMicrA B282 | reverse complement strand
CCCCCCCCCCCCCCCCCCCCCCCCCCCCCCCCCCCCCCCCCCCCCCCCCCCCCCCCCCCCCCCCCCCCCCCCCCCCCCCCCCCCCCCCCCCCCCCCCCCCCCCCCCCCCCCCCCCCCCGCCGCGCACGCCGCCGGGCCGCCCTTGCGATAACCTGACGCCGGTTCTCTCGATGTCGAGAGAACCATCCTCGGCTCCAGTGCGCCGACGTGCCTGGGGCATGCTGGCGATCGCTGGAGAAGGAAACATGACTCGCACCCCCGTCAACGTCACCGTCACCGGAGCGGCCGGCCAGATCGGCTACGCCCTCCTCTTCCGCATCGCCTCGGGCCACCTGCTCGGCGCGGACGTGCCGGTGAACCTGCGCCTGCTGGAGATCCCGCAGGGGGTCAAGGCCGCCGAGGGCACCGCGATGGAGCTGGACGACTGCGCCTTCCCGCTGCTGCGCGACATCACCATCACCGACAAGCCCGAGGTCGCCTTCGACGGCGCCAACGTGGCCCTGCTGGTCGGCGCCCGCCCGCGCACCGCCGGTATGGAGCGCGGTGACCTGCTGCAGGCCAACGGCGGCATCTTCGGCCCGCAGGGCAAGGCCATCAACGACCACGCCGCGGACGACATCAAGGTCCTGGTGGTCGGCAACCCGGCCAACACCAACGCCCTGATCGCCCAGCGCAACGCCCCCGACGTGCCGGCCGACCGCTTCACCGCGATGACCCGCCTGGACCACAACCGCGCGGTGGCCCAGCTGGCCAAGAAGCTCGGCGTCACCGTGAACGACGTCAAGCGGCTCACCATCTGGGGCAACCACTCCGCGACCCAGTACCCGGACATCTTCCACGCCGAGGTCGCCGGCCGTAACGCCGCCGAGGCCGTGAACGACGAGAAGTGGCTGGCCGAGGAGTTCATCCCGACCGTCGCCAAGCGCGGTGCCGCGATCATCGACGCCCGTGGCGCCTCCTCCGCCGCCTCGGCCGCCAACGCGGCCATCGACCACGTGTACACCTGGGTCAACGGCACCGCCGAGGGCGACTGGACCTCGATGGGCATCGTCTCCGACGGCTCGTACGGCGTCGAGGAGGGCATCATCTCCTCCTTCCCGGTCACCACCAAGGACGGCAAGTTCGAGATCGTCCAGGGCCTGGAGATCAACGAGTTCTCCCGCCCGCGGATCGACGCCTCGGTCCGCGAGCTGGTCGAGGAGCGCGACGCGGTCGCCGAGCTCGGCCTGATCTGAGCCGCTCCGCTGCGCCACCCGCCCGGGCCCGGCCCGCGGCGGTGAGCCCCGGCCGGTCGCTTCGCACCGAAGCGACCGGCCGGGGCCGTTCGCAGCCGGGTGTGTTCGCAAGCGCCGTTTACACTGGCCGACCGTGAACGAAACCCTCCAGGATGCCGCCCTCGTCCTGCTCTTCATCATCCTCGGTGGGCTGTTCAACATCGCCGAGATCTCGCTGATCTCGCTGCGCGAGGGCCAGATCCGGGCGCTGTCCGAGCGCGGCACCAAGCGCGCCGACCGGGCCGCGCACCTGGCGGCCGACCCCAACCGGTTCCTGGCCGCGGTGCAGGTCGGGGTCACCTGCATGGGCTTCCTGTCGGCCGCGTTCGGCGCCGACACGCTGGCCGGCAAGCTCTCCCCGGTCTTCGTCCGCCTCGGGCTCTCCAAGGGGGCGGCCGACCCGGTCGCGCTGGTCGGGCTGACCCTGCTGATCTCCTACATCTCGCTGGTGCTCGGCGAGTTGACGCCCAAGCGGATCGGGCTGCAGCGGGCCGAGTCGCTCGCCCTGCTGGCGGCGCCGGTGGTCGACCTGATGTCGGTGGTGCTGCGGCCGGTGATCTGGCTGCTCGGTCGCTCGACCAACCTGATGGTCCGGCTGCTCGGCGGTGACCCGAACGCCGGGCGCGGCAGCATGAGCTCCGAGGAGCTGCGCGGCCTGGTGGCCGCCAACACCCAGCTGGGCACCGACGAGCGGGCCCTGATCGCCGACGTCTTCGCGGCGGGCGAGCGGCAGCTGCGCGAGGTGATGGTGCCGCGCACCGAGGTCACCTTCCTGGACGCCGACCAGCTGCTCGCCGAGGTGCTGGAGGAGACCAGCGGCTCCCCGCACTCCCGCTACCCGGTGGTCGAGGGCTCCTACGACGCGGTGACCGGCTTCGTGCACGTGCGCGACCTGTACCGGGCGGCGCACGCCGAGCAGGCCGTGCGGCTGCGCGAGATCGCCCGTCCGGTCAAGCTGATGCCGGCGACCAAGGACGTGCTGGAGGCGATGAGCGAGATGCGCCGGGAGGGGCACCACCTGGCCATCGTGGTGGACGAGTACGGCGGCACCGCCGGCATCGTGACCCTGGAGGACCTGGTCGAGGAGGTGATCGGCGAGATCCGCGACGAGTACGACGCCCAGGAGACCGCCTCCCGGCGGCTGGCCGGCGGCGGGATGGAGGTCAACGGCCTGCTCAACCTGCCGGACTTCGCCGAGGAGACCGGGGTGGTGCTGCCCGAGGGCCCGTACGAGACGGTGGCCGGCTACGTGGTGGCCGAGCTGGGGACGCTGCCCGCGGTCGGTGACCGGGTGGAGACCGGCGAGGGGGTGCAGCTCACCGTGGCGAAGCTGGACGGCCGGCGGATCGACCGGGTCCGGGTGCGGGTGGACCGCGGCCCGGAGGGCACGTCCGAACGATCGTCCGAACCTCCAAACGAGACCAGGTCCTGACCGGTCCCGGAAGCTGGAAGAATGGCGGGCATGGTCAACGCAGCGGTCACCAGTCCGGCGAAGGGTCGCCAGCGGGTGCTCTCCGGCATCCAGCCCACCTCCGGTTCGTTCCACCTCGGCAACTACCTGGGCGCGGTGCGCCAGTGGGTGGACCTCCAGGAGGCGAACGACGCCTTCTACATGGTCGTCGACCTGCACGCGATCACCGTCCCGCAGGACCCGGCGGTGCTGCGGGAGAACACCCGCGTCTCGGTCGCCCAGCTGCTGGGCGCCGGCCTGGACCCGGAGCGCTGCACCCTCTTCGTGCAGTCCCAGGTGCCCGAGCACGCCCAGCTCGCCTGGGTGATGAACTGCCTCACCGGCTTCGGCGAGGCCGCCCGGATGACCCAGTTCAAGGACAAGTCGGCCAAGCAGGGCAGCGACAGCACTACGGTGGGCCTGTTCACCTACCCGGTCCTGATGGTCGCCGACGTGCTGCTCTACCAGGCCGACGCGGTGCCGGTCGGGGAGGACCAGCGCCAGCACCTGGAGCTGACCCGGGACCTGGCCGAGCGCTTCAACACCCGCTTCCAGCCGACCTTCACGATCCCCCAGCCGTACATCCTCAAGGAGACGGCGAAGATCATGGACCTGCAGGACCCGACGGCCAAGATGAGCAAGTCGGCCGCCACCCCCAAGGGCCTGATCAACCTGCTGGACGACCCGAAGCTCAGCGCCAAGAAGTTCAAGAGCGCGGTCACCGACACCGACACCGTGGTCTCCTACGACGAGGAGAAGAAGGCCGGCGTCTCCAACCTGCTGCGGATCCACTCCGCGCTCAGCGGGCAGAGCATCGAGCAGCTGGTGGCCCACTTCGAGGGCAAGATGTACGGCGCGCTCAAGACCGAGCTGGCCGAGCTGTTCGCCGACTGGGTGGTGCCGTTCCAGGAGCGGACCCGGACCTACCTGGACGACCCGGCCGAGCTGGACCGGGTGCTGGCGGTGGGTGCCGAGAAGGCCCGCGCGGTGGCCGGCGAGACCCTGGCGACGGTCTACGACCGCATCGGCTTCCTTGCGGCCGCCAAGCGCTGATGCCCGAGGCCGTGCCCGCGGATGGCGGCGAGCTCCCCGAGCCCGCCGCCATCGGCGCGTCGTTGACCATCGGCGTGGCCGTCTCGGTGCCGGAGCCGTACGGCTCGGCGATCCAGGACGCCCGGGCCGAGCTCGGCGATCCGCTGGCCCGGTCGATACCCACCCACGTCACCCTGCTGCCGCCGACCGAGGTGCCGGCCGAGCAGTTGCCCGCGGTGCGGGCGCACCTGGCGGCGGTGGCCGCCCGGCACCGGCCGTTCCGGATGCTGCTGCACGGCAGCGGCACCTTCCGCCCGGTCTCCCCGGTGGTCTTCCTCCGGGTCGAGGAGGGCGCCCAGGAGTGCCGGGAGCTGGAGGCCGCGGTCCGTTCCGGGCCGCTCGCCCGTGAACTGGCCTTCCCCTACCACCCGCACGTCACCGTGGCGCACGGGCTGCCCGAGGAGGTGCTGGACGTGGCCGCGGTCCAGGCCCGGGCCTTCCACGCGGCCTTCGCGGTGCCGGCGTTCACCCTCTCCTGGTTCGGCGCGGACGCGGTCTGGCGCCCTTGGCGCGACTACGGCCTGAGCAGTCGATAGCAGGTAATTCGTTTCCGGACACTTCGGCATTACTTGCGCGAAATGATGAACGTAATCTCTTATTACTTTCTCATTCACCGCACCATCTGCTGAGCGCTATACTCGCCCGGTAATGGCCGCCCGGGGGTCCAACTACGGTCAGAGTGCTCACCGCCAGGAGAGATGATGCGCTGTCCCCGCACGGTCCGGCGGGTACTGCGAGCCGTGGCCCGCAGGGTTCGTCGGGTCGCCGTGGTGACGGCGCTGCTGCCCGACCAGCGCACGGCCGGGCAGGCCGCGGCCGCGGCCGCGGCGGTCGCCGGGGCACAGGCGGAGCCCGAGCCGGAGCCGGCCGCGCCGACCCCCGAGGAGTTGCGGCACCGGCGCGAGGAACAGCTGCTGGCCGCCGACCCCGCACTGGTGCGGGAGCGCGACCTGGTCGCCGAGGTGCGCGACGACCTGCTCTCGGGCGATGCCTTCCTGCGCAGCTTCACCGAGGTCACCGACGTGTTGCTGGCCGCCGAGGTGAGCTTCGCCCCGATCCGCGGCCACGGCTCCCGGCAGTGGGTGGTGATCGCGCCGGGCCAGCGGGCCGAGGTGCTGGCCGCGTGCGCCGCCGCCTTCCGCGGCCGGCCGGTCTACGCCGACCTGCTGGGCCACGACGTGACGTTGGGGACGGTGCTGGCCGAGGCGCTGCCGGAGGCGGTCGCGGCCCTGGAGGGCGAGCCCGCCGCGGGCGAGGTCGAGGCGGATGCGGGCGAGGCGGACGCGGGCGAGGCGGACGCGGTCGACGACGGGCCGGCGGGGGCGGGGGCGCCCCCGGCCGAGAGCCGGGACCGGGTCAAGGGCGTGCGGCTCTACCGCCCGGTGGTGACCAGCGGCCGGACTCTCTTCTACGGCCCCGAGCACGGCTGCGACCTGGACTTCTGGGATTCCGCCGCGCCGTCCGACGGCGCCATCGCGGCCATTCACGAGCCGCCGTTCGGCTGGTGGGTGCCCTCGCTGGAACCCGACAGCACGGTGCGGATCGCGGGGCGGGAATTCCCGGTGCCGGCCGCGTTCACCCGCCCGCGGCTGGACGACATCACGTTTCCGGTGGATGCGGTGATCACCTGGGTTGACGACGGCGACCCGGTCTGGCGCGGGCGGCGGGCCGCCGCGCTGGCCGGCCTGACCCGGCAGCCGAGCACCGGGAACGGCGACGAGCGCTTCCACAACCGCGACGAGCTGCGCTACTGCCTGCGGTCGATCGCCATGTACGCGCCCTGGATCCGGCACGTCCACCTGGTCACCGACGGGCAGCTGCCCGACTGGCTGGTGGCCGAGCACCCGGAGCTCAGCGTGGTCCCGCACCGCGAGTTCTTCGCCGATCCCACCGTGCTGCCGGTCTTCAACTCGCACGCGATCGAAACCCAGCTGCATCGGATTCCGAATCTCGCCGAGCATTTCCTGTATTTCAACGATGATATGTTCCTGGGGCGACCGGTTCGGCCGGAACAGTTCTTCCAGGGAAACGGCGCACCGCTGATCAACCTCGATTCCCGGGTGATCCCGCCGGGGCCGGTCTCCTCCGCCGACGACGAGTACGTGGCGGCGCAGAAGAACACCCGGGCCCTGGTGCGCCGGGAGTTCGGCCGGGACACCACCAACACCCTGAGCCACGCGCCCTACCCGCTGACCCGTACGCTGCTCGCCGAGAGCGCCGAGGCCTTCACCGAGGAGCTGGCGGCCACCGGCTCCTCGCTCTTCCGCGCGGCCACCGACCTCGCCCCGATCACCCTGGCCGCCAGCCGCGGGTATCTCACCGGTCGGGTCGCCTGGGGCCGGATCGGCCACCGCTACGTGGACGTCGACCGGCAGGCCGCCCTCGACCACCTGCCCGGGCTGCTGCGGGAGCGTGCGGTGGACACCTTCTGCCTGAACGACGGCGCGCTGGACCAGGTCGACCGGATCGAGCAGGACCGGATCGTCACGGCCTTCCTGCAGGACTACTTCCCGGTGGCCGGCCCGTTCGAGGCCGAACCGCCGATCCCGGCGGCCCGCACCGCCCCCGCGGCCGAGCCGGTGGCGGAGCCAGAGCAGGAGCAGGACCAGGAGGCCTCGGCCGAGCAGGACGAGGAGCAGGCGGTCGCCGACCTGGTCGAGCAGCGCGGCTGACATCGCCCCACCGGACACACCGCACGCCGAACACACCGCACGCCGAACGCCCGCGGGCCCCGCACCTCGATGGTGCGGGGCCCGCGGGCGTTCGGCGCCGCTGGGGTCAGGCCAGCAGCCCGTCCACCACCCGGGCGGCGGCGTGGCCGTCGTCCAGGTCGCAGTAGGTCTCGCGGAACCGGGCGTAGGCCTCGCGGTGGTCGGCCGTCACCTTCGCCAGGTCACCGAGCGCCTCGACCAGCTCCGCGGAGGTCCGCAGCAGCGGGCCCGGGGCCTCCTGCTCGAAGTCGAAGGTGAACCCGCACAGGTTGTCGCGGTAGTGCTCCAGGTCGTAGGTGAAGAAGAGGATCGGCTTGCCGCTGTTGGCGAAGTCGAAGGCCGAGGCCGAGTAGTCGGTGACCAGCGCGTCCGCGACCACCAGCAGGTCGGTCATGTCGGGGTAGCGCGAGACGTCCCACACGTAGCCGTCACCGGCGCCGGCGACCGGGCCGTAGCAGTTGGTGTGCGGGCGGACCAGCAGCACCTGGTCCTCGCCGAGCGCGGCGCGGGCCGCGTCCACGTCGATCCGCAGGTCGATCTGGTAGCCGCCCTGCGGGCGCCGCCGGTCCTCGCGGAAGGTCGGCGCGTACAGCACCACCTTCTTGCCGTCCGGCAGGCCGAGCCGGCGGCGCACCTCGGCGGCCCGCTTCTCCCGCTCGGGGGAGAAGTGGACGTCGTTGTGCGGGTACCCGGTCTCCAGCATCTCGCCCTCGAACTTGAAGGCGCGGCGCAGCACCCCGGTGGCGAAGCTGCTGCCGGAGACCAGCTTGTTCCAGGTCGGCACCTCGCGGTCCAGGTGCTTGAGGTAGTTGCTGTCGATGAACCAGATCTTCTCGAAGTCGTGGCCGATCCGCTTGAGCGGGCTGCCGACCCAGGTCTGCAGGACCACCTGGCCCGGGCGCGGCGTCACGAAGTCGGGCAGGTGCGCGCTGGTGACGATGTACTTGGCGGTGGCCATCGCCTCGAACCACTCCGGGCTCCACTGGCGCAGCCCGCGGGCGCTCTCCGGCAGTTCCGCCTGCTGGTCGTCGACCGTCCACAGGTGCTCCAGCGGCAGGCCGCGGCGGACCAGCTCCTCGTGGATGGCGCGCGGCGAACCGGCGTACTGGCCGCCGTGCGCCACGTTGTAGAGCACCGCCTCGCGCAGCGGCTTCTGCTGCAGCAACGCCGGGTAGACCTCCTTGCGCAGCTGGCGCTGGCGGAAGCCGCTGCGCTCGTGCGGGCCGAGGTCGGAGTGCGCCTCCAGCGAGAGGGTGTCGAAGTAGCGGCGCTCCAGCACCACCTGCTTGCCGCGGGAGCGGATCTCGGCGGGCAGCGAGCGGTGCGCCTCGAGCGCCACGTGGACGTGCGGCCAGGCGAACTCGGGGTCGCCGCCCTCGGGCCGGAAGAAGATCTCCCAGGTGCCCTTGTGCAGCGGCACCCGGCCGGCGTGCGAGCCGACGGGCGCGGCGGGCAGCCGCACCTCGAACCGGCCGTCCTCGACCACGAGCGGGTGCAGGTACTCCTCCTCCCGCCAGTTGTGCCTTATCACCAGGTCGTAGCGGTGGCTGCCGGGCAGCGGGAACCGGCCGGCGAGGGTGAAGCCCTGCTCGTCGACGCCGGTGATCCGCTCCACCAGCGGCTGCACCAGCTGGTCGGCGAACTGCAGGTGCCCTATGTCGGTCGGCTTGGTGACCAGGGCGCGGGCGGCGCCGAGCTCGGCCTCGGGGTTCAGCGGCAGCTCCATGTGGGTGAGCGGCACCCGCTCGTCCACGATGACCTTCAGCGTGCTCCCGTCGGCCAGCAGCAGCCGGGCGTACCAGTGGTGCGAGGTGCGGGTGTCGGCGGCCGGGTCCAGCTCGTCCCAGCGGTCGCGGACCTCGACGAGCTGCTCGATCGGGATCCGCGCGGTGAACGGCACCGGCCGGCCGGCCGGGACGCCGAACTCCACCGGGAAGTCGATCTTGTTGCCGGACTCCGAGTGGTGCATCTGGAGCCGCACCCCGGCCAGGTCGCCGGCGCCGCGCACGGTGCCGGACAGCTCGACCACGCCGTCCTGGTGCTGCACCCCGGTGACCGCGGCGCGCAGCGTCTCGATCGTCAGGTGCAGAAAACCGTCCTTCAGCATCGGGACGATCCGGGTGTTCTCGTCGACCCAGTGGGTCGGGAAGCTCTGCGCGGTGTCGGCCCAGCCGCCGGAGACCCGGCCCTTGTAGACACCGGACTTGCCGACGCCGCCGATCAGCACCCGCCAGGTGCCGTCCTGCCACTGGCCGCGCTTCTTCAGCTTGGCCGGGTCGATCAGGGTGCTGAAGCCGGCCCAGTCGCAGCTGTAGAGGTCGTGCGGGGAACTGGCGGTGGCCTCCGGCGCGTACTGCGGCTTGGTCGTGAAGGTGACGATCCGCTTGCCCTTGGCCTGGCGCAGCACGATCATCCGGACCAGGTCGTGCTTGTTCTCCACGCCCACGTGCTCGGGGAAGGCGTGGCCGACCAGCCGCAGCTTGCCGTCCTCCCAGGAGGACTCGTAGACGCGGCTGCGCATCACCAGCGCGTTGTCCAGCCGCAGCACGTCGGACGGCACGCTCTTCCGCCCGCCGCGCAGGAAGGGGTAGTCGGCGTACGGACGCAGCAGGCCCTTGGCGGGGGCCGCGCCGTTGCTCTCCGACTCGAACCGCATCTGCTCGACCAGCTCGTCGATCCGGCCCTGCAGGGTCAGGTGGTACTTCAGCCGCAGCGGGGCACGCAGCTTGCGCACGTGCTCCGGGCCGATCGCGCGCAGCAGCCGGCCCACGCACTGCACGTAGGCGTCGCGGTAGTCCTGCTCGCCGTCGACCACCGACCAGAAGAACATCGGGATCTCCTCGACGAGGTTGTTCTCGTCGTAGGAGTGCAGGTACTCGCGGTACTTGGGCTCGGTCTGCTTCAGCAGCCAGCTGCGGACCAGCTCCATCGAGGTGACCCGGTCGATCAGGCCCTTGGGGTTGGTGCGCATCTGGGTGATCGACATCTCGCCGACCTCGCGCTCGCGCCAGTGGTAGATCGGCTCGGAGAGCACGTCCACCGTCTTCGCCATGAAGTGGTGCGGGACGCTGACCGGGGCGTCCTCGTACAGGATGCCCTCGGGGTAGAGCAGGTCGGCCGCGTCCCAGAAGCTGCGCCGGTACACCTTGTTCCAGGCGGTCCGGTCGGTGACCAGGGCCGGGATCTCGGTGATGTGGGTCTTCAGCCGGGTCTCGCGGAACGGCTTGGCGTGGCCGCCGGACGGGTAGTGGCCCACCGCGCGGAAGCGCAGCACGTTGCCGGTGGCGAAGTCGGAGCCGGTCTCGTCCAGCGTGGAGATCATCAGCTCGTAGGCGCTGGGCGGCAGGGTGTCGTCGCTGTCCACGAAGGCCAGGAACTCGGTGCCGTCGGTCAGGTGCAGCAGACCGGTGTTGCGGGCGGCGCCGAGGCCCGCGTTCTTCTTCCGGACCAGCCGGAACCGGGAATCCTTGGCCGCGAACGCCTCGGCGATCGCCGCACTGCCGTCCTTGGAGCCGTCGTCGACCATGATGCACTCGAGATCGCTCATGGTCTGCGAGGCAATGGATTCCAGGCACTCCTCCAGGTACCGCTCGACGTTGTAGATGGGAACAACGACGGAGAGACGGGGGGCCATCTTCGGGCAGGCCTTTCATCGGGGACTGGGCGACCGGACCTGGGGGCGGGACCCGCGGTCGTCGAGGGCTCCTGGCCGGGCGGTACGCGGCGAATTCTACCGTCCGGCTCGAGTCGCCCCGGGTCGCCCGGACCCCGGCGGGGCTGAGCCGTCACCGCCGCCCGACCTGTCAGGCTGAACCGCATGGGATTTCTCTCCGGGCTCCCGGTGATCGGCCCGCTGGTGGCCGCCGTGCTGCGCAGCCGGCCGTACCGGGTGTACCTGCACTTCACCGCCGCGAAGGGCAACCGGCTGGCCGGGGCCGTCACCTTCTTCGGCTTCCTGGCGCTCTTCCCGCTGCTCACCGTGGCGCTGGCGATCGCGGTCACCACGCTCACCCCGACCCGGGTGGACAGCCTGAAGCACAAGATCGCCGACCAGGTCCCGGGGTTGTCCGGCTCGCTCGGCCTGGACTCGCTGATCGCCAACGCCGCCACCGTCGGGGCGCTCAGCGGCCTGTTGCTGCTGATCTCCGGGCTCGGCTGGGTGGACACCCTGCGCGGGGCGATCCGGGACGTCTGGCAGGTGCCCGAGGACGGCGACAACGTGCTGGTGCGCAAGGCCTGGGACTGCCTGGTGCTGCTCGGGCTGGGGGTGGTCGCGGCGGTCTCGCTGGGCGCCTCCGCGGTGACCACCCAGCTGGCCGGCCGGCTCGCCACCGGGCTCGGCCTCTCCGACCGGGGTCCGGCGCACTACCTGCTCGCGGCGGCCGGATTCGTCATCGCGGTCGGGGCCGACGTGCTGCTCTTCCTCTACCTGCTCGGGCCCTTCGCCGGGATCCGCGGCCAGCACCGGCGCGACCTGCTGACCGCGGCGCTGATCGCCTCGGTCGGCTTCGAGCTGCTCAAGCTGGGGCTCTCCTCCTACCTGACCCACCTGGCCGGCCGGAGCCTGTACGGCGCCTTCGGGGTGCCGATCGCCCTGCTGCTCTGGATCAACTTCATCTTCCGCCTGCTGATGTACTGCGTGTCCTGGACGGCGCTGGCCGACCCCGAGGGCGCGCGGGCCCGGGCGCGAGCGAGCGCGGACGCCGCGTACCGGGCGGCCGGCGAACTGGGTACGCCGGCCGCCCGGTGAGAGCGGTGAGCCCGCTGTGCCTCATGGGTCCGGGCGGCCCGTCGTTCAGCGGTGGCGGACCGCGGTGGCGCCCCCGGGCTGCTCGGCCGGCCCGGTGCCCCGCGGCGGCCGGCGCCGGCGCCGGTTGAGCAGCAGGCCGGCCGCGGTGGCGCAGACCGTCGCCACGCCGACCATGGTCCAGCCCTCCGGCCCCAGCCCCCGGCGCCGGCCCT
>NZ_JBNQTI010000221.1:0-11626 GCF_050325825.1 Kitasatospora sp. LaBMicrA B282 | reverse complement strand
CGAGCAGGCCGCCGCCCGGCAGGCGGCCGAGGCCGCGTCCGTGGCCGCACCGCGCGCCGCCGAGGCGCCCGCCCCGGGCACGGTCCGGCTGCCGGTGGCCAAGTACACGCTCACCGCCCGCTACGGCCAGGGCGGCGCGCACTGGGCCCACCTGCACACCGGCCTGGACTTCGCCGCTCCGGCCGGCACCCCGGTCACCGCGGTGGCCGGCGGGACCGTCAGCTCGGCGGGCTGGTCCGGCGCCTACGGCTACCGGGTGATCCAGACCCTGCCCGACGGCACCGAGCTCTGGTACTGCCACCTCGCCTCGATCGCGGTCGGCTCCGGCCCGGTCGCCCCGGGCACGCTGCTCGGCGGCGTCGGCGCCACCGGCAACGTGACGGGCCCGCACCTGCACCTGGAGGTCCGCCCCGGCGGCGGCGCGGCGGTGGACCCGGGCGACTGGCTGCGCGCCCACGGGGTCACTCCGTAGCGTCCCCGGCCTCCTCGTCCCCGGCCTGCGCGTCCCCGGCTTCCGGGGCGTCCCAGAACTCCCCGGCGTCCCCGGCCTCGGGGGCGTCCCAGACCTCCTCGCCGTCCCACACGTCCTCGCCGTCCCAGGCCTCCCCGCCGTCCTCGGCCCCGCCGTCCGGCCAGGCCGCCGCGTCGGTCCACCCGCTCAGGTCCGGCAGCTCGACCAGCCCGTTCCGGACCAGGTACCCGTCCACCTCGGGGGCGCCCGGCTCCGGGGCCAGCTCCGGGTACTCCGTCAGCAACAGCTCCGGCAGCCCCGGCACGGTCCACTCGCCGAGCAGCCGCAGCGCCTCCTGCCGCACCGCCTCCTCGAACTGCGGGAAGTCGCCGGCCAGCTCGGCCGGCATCGGCAGGCCGCGGGCGGTCCGCTCGGCCAGGTTGCGGTAGCTGCGCCGCATCAGGCCGTCCTCGACCAGCAGTCGGGCGCCGTCGGTGGCCATGCCGATCGAGAGCAGCACGCCCTCGGTCCAGCCGTCCGCGCCCTCCGGCTGGTCCAGCCCGCCCAGCGCGGCGAAGGCGGCGACCCGGTCCTCGAGGTCCAGCGCCCGGAAGCCGTCCAGCCAGCCGCGCACGGCCGCCGGCGCGGTGGTGTCCACCCCCGCCTCGCGCAGCAGCAGGGCGTACAGCCGCGGCCAGGTCACCAGGTGCGGCCGGCGCAGCAGCCCGGCCAGCAGCTCGCCCTGCCAGTCGGCCTCCTCGTGCAGCCGCTGCTGCCGCTTGGCGTTCAGCCGCTTGGCGGCCCGCTGGTGGTCGATCAGCAGCCGCACCGCCGCGCCGTAGGCGAGCGGCGACTGCTCGGCCGGCGGCTGCACGTAGAGGTGGATCCGCTCGTACAGCAGCTCCTGGAGCAGCGGCGAGGTCAGCTCGGGGAAGCCGTCGTGCAGCTGGGCGTCACCCAGTTCGAGCAGCGTGAGCACCGCGTCCACCGCCGCCGCGGGCACCGGTTCGAGGCCCTGCCCGACCGCCCATTCCAGCAGCTCAGCGGTGTGCGGGTGGGGTGCGAGCCGCAGTTCGTCCTGGTCCATGGCAGGTACCGTAACCGGCGCGCGGCGGAATACCGTACCTGCCATGCACCCAGTCCTGCTGCGCGGGCCGCGGCTGACCCTGCGCGAGTTCCACCACGTGCCGCGCGACCTCGACGCGCTGCACGCGATGCTCGGCGACCCCGAGACCGCCCGCTTCCTGCCCTTCGAGCCGCGCGACCGGGAGGACTGCGCCGACCAGTTGGCGCTCTACCTGGAGGAGGCGGCGAGCCGGCCGCGCACCGTCTACCGGCTGGCGATCACGCTCAACCGGGACGGCGCGGACGCGCAGGACGCCCACGACGCCGTGCCGGTGGGCAACGCGGCGCTCGGCCTCGACGACACCGCGGCGCCGGGCAGCGCGCCGGCCGACTGCGGGCGGGCCGACCGCGGGCGGGGCGGCGGGGGTCGGGCCGGCGGGGGGTTAACCCCACCCCCGGTTCGCCGGGCAGCCGCATACCGGCCCGCCGCGCCGCCCGGCAGGCTGATGGACATGACGACGACCTCCTACCTCAGCACCGACGAGCCGTACCGGGCCTCGTACTTCTGGCGCGGCCCGTTCGCCCGGGAGACCTACCGGGAGTTCGGCTACCTGATCGCCTCGCTGGTCACCGCGGTGGTCGGCTTCGTCTGGACGGTGACCCTGTTCGCCCTGGGCGCCGGCACCCTGGTGACCGCGCTCGGCCTGCCGGTGCTCGCCCTGCTGCTGGCCGGGGCGCGCGGGCTCGGCGCGGTGGAGCGCGGCCGGGTGGCCCGGCTGCTCGGCGTCCGGCTGGCCGGCCCGGCCCGGCGCCGCCCGACCCGGCCCGGCCTCTGGGGCCGGATCACCGCGCAGCTGGCCGACCCGGCGGGCTGGCGGGCGGTCGCGTACCAGGTGCTGATGTTCCCCTGGCACGTGTTCTGCTTCGCGCTCAGCGTGACCCTGTGGTCGGTCGGGTTCGCGATGGCGCTGCTGCCCGCCTACAACTGGGTCTTCCCGACCTACGTGGGCTGGCCGGGCTACCGGATCTTCGACTACGACAGCAACGGCGTGCACCACACCTACTACCTGCAGCACTTCTGGCAGGTGGGCGGGGCCTCGCTGGTCGGGATCCTGCTGATCTTCCTGGCCGCCGGGGTGACCCACCTGCTGACCAACGTCTCGCGCCGGGCCGCCGCCGCCCTGCTGGCCGGTTGACCGCCCGGCCCGCGCCCACCCCACCCGCTCCCACCCAGACCTCGCCCGCCCCGCTCCGCCCGCCGCCCGGATGCGCGGCGGGCGGACGCGTGTTCGGCTGGTGACGTGCTGATCACCTCCCGGCCGCTCGACGAGTACTGCGCCGCCTTCGGCCTCACCCGGGCCCGGCTGCGGGCCCTGGGCGGCCCGGTGCTGGACTGCCCGGGCGGGGCCGCCGGGCTGGTCGCCGAGGCCCGGGCGCTCGGCTGCCGGGTGGTGGCCGCCGACCCCGCCTACGCCGACCCGCACCCCGAGCTGCTGGCCCGCGCCGCGGCCGCCCGGCAGGCCATGGCCCGCGCGATGCCCGCCGCCCCGCAGCGCTACCTGCCGCCCCGCCACCGGCCCTACGACCGCTACCTGCGCAGCTGGGACCGGGCCCGCGCGCTCTTCGACGCCGACCGGGCCGCGCACCCCGGCGACTACGTGGCCGCCGCGCTGCCCGCCCTGCCGTTCGCCGACGGCAGCTTCGCCCTGACCCTCAGCTCCTACCTGCTCTTCGCCTACCCCGAGCGGTTCGGTCCGGCCGACCAGCTGGCCGCGCTGCGCGAGCTGGTCCGGGTCACCGCCGCGGACGCCGAGGTGCTGGTCCACCCGCTGCACGACGCCCAGAGCCGCCGCTGCTCGCACCTGGCCGGGCTGCGTTCGGCGCTCGGCGCGCAGGGGATCAGCAGCGAGCTGCGGGTGGTCCGGGCGCCGGGGGACGGCCGGCGGCAATTCCTGCTGGTCCTGACGCGGCATCACCGCTACCGTCCGCTGACATGGACGAAGTTCTGACCGATGCCCTGACCGCCGCCCCGACCGAGGGCCGTCTGCTCGCGATACCGGGTCGTCTTCTCGCGATACCAGGGGTGCGGAACCTGCGTGACCTCGGCGGTCTCGGCGGGCTGCGCCCCGGCCTGCTCTACCGCTCCGGCAGCCTGGCCCTGCTGACCGAGGAGGGCACCCGGCAACTGGCGGAGTTCGGCCTGCGCACGGTGCTGGACCTGCGCGACCCGCTGGAGCAGGAGCAGCACCCGGACCGCACCGCGCAGCTGGCCGTCGAGCAGGCCGCCTTCCCGCTGCTGCCCGCCGACCACGGCGGCGCGGTGCACGGCATGCTGCTGGACGAGATCTACCCGCTGATCATCGACACCGCGGGCGCCATGATGGTCGCGGCGCTGCGCCGGCTGCTCGAACCGGCGGCGCTGCCCGCCCTGGTGCACTGCGCGGTCGGCCGGGACCGCACCGGCATCCTGGTGGCGCTGCTGCTGGACCTGCTGGAGGTGCCCGAGGAGCAGATCACCGCCGACTACCTGCTCTCCAACCCGGGCCTCGGCCTGGTCGACGGCCCCGAGGAGTACCTCGACCCGTACGGGGTGGTGCGCCAGTCCTGGCCGGTCCGGGCGGAGCTGATCACCGGGGCGCTGGCCCGGGTCCGCGAGCGGCACGGCAGCGCCGAGGGCTACCTGCTGGCCCACGGCCTGACGGCGGCGGAGGCCGCCGAGCTGCGCGCCACGTTGCGTGAGTGAGGATCACCGTACGCACTCGGACCGGGAAAGCAGACGGCCCGTGGACTCCTTCCACGGCGGGTGAACCGCCGTGGCGCCGGGGATGTACCGGCGAGCCCACGGGCCGGGTGACTGCTTGGTATTGCGCCTGCGCCGCATCGGCTGACAGGCCGCGGCGGCTCTAGCGAGCAGCCACCTCACGCATCCTGGCGGTACTCAACTCAGGATCACCTCCTTTCAGTGTGCCGCCACCATAGGCAGGCTCCCCGGCCGGAGGCAACGGATTAACCGATCAGGCGCCGCCGCCCAGCGACTTGAGCTTCGACATGTCGATCACCTGGTCCGGGGACGGCGGGGTGGCCACGACCGGCTCGTTGAACTTGGAGAAGGCCATCGAGCCCTGCGTGCCGCTGTCCACCTTGTACGGGTACGGCGTGCCGGTGGTGGCGACGTAGATGTCGGAGCTGGTGCCGTCGCTCGACTTGACGTGCAGGATGATCGCGGGCTGGCCCGCCACCGTGGTGGTGCTGCCCTTGGTCGGCTTGTCACCGGGGTCGGCCATCTGGCTGGTCATCGCGCCCAGGTCGCACATGCTGACCACGTCCTTGAGGTCCGGGTCGTCCGCGGCGGTGATCCAGCGGCCCTTGAAGAGCTCGGCGGCCTGCGAGCCGTTCGCCCCGGCCTGGCTGGTCCAGAACGCGGCGTCCGGCTGGAGCCAGGCCTGCTTGCCGTTGCCGATCATCTGGAAGCTGCCCTTGGCGCCCATCCCGAGGGTGCCGGTGCAGTTGCCCTTGGTGTCCAGGTCGAGGTGGATCTGGATGGTGTCGCCGCTGTCCGTGACGCTGCCGTCCATCTTCATCGAGGTGGCGGCGCTCATCGCGTCGTCGACCTGCTTGAGGATCTGGTCGGCGGTCATCGAGGTCAGGCCGTTGTCGGTGGGGGACGGCGAGGCGGCCGGGCTGCTGGCCGCGGCGGCGCTCGGCGAGGCGGGGGCGGCGGCGCTGCTGGCCGGCGCGGCGGAGCCCTCGGCACCGCCGGCGTTGCTCTTCGAGGAGCTGCCGCAGGCGGCGGTGAGCGCGAGGGCAGCGCAGGTGAGGGTGATGCCGAGGGGGCGGTGGATGCGCACGGTTCTTCTTTCGACCCAGTGGCCGCGGATGGCGACCGAAAACGGCCAGAAGCTACACCATGGCCGGGACACCCTCGCGAACCGGGGCCCGCGAACGCCGGAAGGCCCGGCAGAGGATCTCTGCCGGGCCTTCCGTGCTACTGAGTAGCGGGGACAGGATTTGAACCTGCGACCTCTGGGTTATGAGCCCAGCGAGCTACCGAGCTGCTCCACCCCGCGTCGGTGAACACAACAGTACGGGATCACGGCCGGGAAGGGAAATCGGTTACCGGGGCCCGGGCGGCGGGGCGGCCGCGGGCCCACAGCGCCAGGCCGGCCAGGGCGGCGAAGCAGGGCACCATCAGCGCCGCGTAGACCAGCAGGAAGCCGTGCGTGCCCAGGCTCGCCGCCGCGTTCCAGCCGCCGTGCAGCGCGGTGGCCGCGAGCAGCCCCAGCGGGGCGGCCAGCCGGGCCGCCCGCCGCCGGGAGGTCAGCGCGATGGCCAGGCCGAGACCGGTCAGGGCGGTGAACAGCGGGTGCGCGAACGGCGACAGCAGGGCCCGCAGCACGAAGGTGCGCACCGTGTCGTCGTAGTCGCGCAGGCTGGGGCTCAGCCCGAGGCCGATGTCCTCCAGCCGCTGGCGCTGGTCGTCGGTGAAGGCCCGGCCCAGGTAGAGCACGTTCTCGGTGAAGGCGAAGCCGCAGGCGCTGAAGCCGCCCAGCACCAGGCCGGTGGCCACCGCGGTGTGCCGCAGCCGGGCCCGGGCCAGCGGGGTCGGGCCGCGCCCGGCCGCCCGGGCCCGGCGGCGCAGCGGCGGCACCATGGTGAGCAGCAGCACCGCGCCCTTCGCGGTCTCCTCGATCAGCGGGCTGGCGACGTCGGCGCCCAGCGCGTCGCCGCGGGCACTGCCCTGCAGCTGGGACAGGGTCTCGCTGGCCCAGCCGTTGGCCAGCATCGCCATCGTGGTGGCCGCGCAGGACCCCCAGACCAGGCAGAGCACCAGTCGTCGGGTGGGCACCCGGGCCCGCTGGTTCAGCCAGGTCAGCGCGGCCAGCACGACGGGCAGCGGGAGCAGCGCCAGGCCCAGGCCCACCAGGAGACCGGTGGTGCCGGTCTGGGCCTGCACCAGGTGCACCAGCAGCACCGCGTTGCCGGCCAGCGCCACTGCCGCGGCGGTCGGGCCGGCCGCGCGCACGCGCGGCCAACTGTTCACCCCGAAAGCGTAGAGCCGGTGGCGCGTCCGATCCCCCGGAACGGCGGGTCGGATCTCCCCGAACCGGGGACCGGTCCGCCCGGCCCGGGCGGCGGGTGAGGCGTCAGACCTTGCGGAACAGCAGGTCGTGCACCACGTGGCCCTTGGCCAGGCCGGCCCGTTCGAACTTGGTCAGCGGGCGCCAGTCGGGGCGCGGCGCGTACCCGGGCACGCTGCCGTCGGCCCGCCGCTCCTCGTCGAGCCAGGCGCTGCCGTCCCCGTCCGGGTGCAGGTTGACCAGCTCGGGGCGGGCGCCGAGCGCGTCCAGCATCTGCTCGGCGTACGGCTCCCAGTCGGTGGCGCAGTGCACCAGCGCGCCCGGGGCGAGCCGGGGCAGCACCAGGTCCAGGAAGTGCGGCTGGATCAGCCGGCGCTTGTGGTGCTTGGGCTTGGGCCACGGGTCGGCGAAGTAGACCCGCAGGCCCGCCAGGGCGGCGTCGGGGAGCATGTCGCGCAGCAGGATCACCGCGTCGCCGGCCGCCAGCCGAACGTTCTGCGCGCCGCTCTGCTCCAGCATGCCCAGCAGGTTGCCGTGGCCCGGGGTGTGCACGTCGGCCGCCAGGATGCCCGTCGACGGGTCGGCGGCGGCCATCGCGGCGGTGGTCTCGCCCATCCCGAAACCGATCTCCAGGGTGACCGGCAGGCCGCCGAAGAGCGCGGGGAGGTCCAGCGGGGTGCCGTCGATCGCCAGCCCCCACTGCTCCCAGTGCCGGTCCAGCGCGCCGGCCTGCGCCGGCGTCATCCGGCCGCGGCGCGGCTGGAAGCTGCGGATCCGGTGCTCGCGGTGCTGTTCCTCGGTGGCCCGGTGCGGATACATCGGGGCCGGGTAGCCGGCCGGCGCGGCGGACAGCCGGGCGGAGGGGGACAACCGCTGCGGCTGGGCGGGGAGCTGGGGGGAGGGGGCAGTCGAAGTCACAATGCCGTCGAGTTTACGGGGCCCCCGACTTTGCGGGGCGGGCTCGGTGCCGGGGGCGCCCCGCCCGCCGCGCGCGCCTGCCGCCCCGGCCGCGGCTCAGGACTCGGCGGCCAGCGCGGCCAGCGCCCGCCGGGCCACCTCGCGCCCGATCGGCAGCGAAGCGGTGGCGGCGGGGGAGGGGGCGTTGAGCACGTGCACCAGGCGGCGGGCGGAGCCCGGGCGGTCGGGGTCGAAGCCGGCGAAGGCGAAGTCGTCCAGCAGCGAGCCGTCCGCGGCCACCGCCTGCGCCCGCACGCCGGCCGGGGCCGGCACCAGGTCCGCGGCGGTGACGGCCGGCAGCAGCCGCTGCACCGCGCCGGTGAACGCCCGCTTGGAGAACGAGCGGCGCAGCTCGCCCAGGCCGTGGCGCCAGTGCCGGCGGGCCAGCTGCCAACTGCCCGGGTAGGCCAGGGTGGCGGCCAGCTCGGCTGGGTGCACGGTGCGCCAGTCGTAGCCCTCGCGGGCCAGCGCGGGCACCGCGTTCGGCCCGATGTGCACCTCGCCGTGCACGCCGCGGGTCAGGTGCACGCCGAGGAACGGGAAGGCCGGGTCCGGCACCGGGTAGACCAGGCCGCGCACCAGCTCGCGACGGTCCGCGGCCAGCTCGTAGTACTCGCCGCGGAACGGCACGATCCGCAGCCCCGGGTCGTCGCCGGCCAGCCGGGCCACCTCGTCGCTGTGCAGCCCGGCGCAGTTGACCAGCACCGCGCAGCGCAGCTCGGCGCCGGCGGTGGTGCGCACCGTGACCCCGTCGCGGCGGCGCTCGATCGCCCGCACCTCGGTGCCGCAGACCAGTTCGGCCCCCGCCGCACCGGCCAGCTCCGCGTAGCGCCGGGCCACGGCGCCGTAGTCGCAGCTGCCGGTGGTGGCCACGTGCAGGCCGGCCAGTCCGGTCACCTGCGGCTCGTACTCCTTGATCCGGTCCGCCGTGAGTTCGGTGACCGGGATGCCGTTGCGGCGGCCGCGTTCGGCCAGCGCGGCCAGCCGGGGCAGCTCGGCGGGCAGGGTGGCGACGATCAGCTTGCCGGTCACCGTGCAGGGCAGCCCCTGCTCGGTGCAGAACCGCACCATCGCGGCGGCGCCCTCGGTGGCGTAGCGGGCCTTCAGCGAGCCGGGCCGGTAGTACACGCCGCTGTGGATCACCCCGCTGTTCCGCCCGGTCTGGTGGGCGGCGGGCGCGGGCTCCTTCTCCAGCACCCCCACCTGCAGGCCCGGCCGCGCCTCGGTGAGGGCGAGCGCGGTCGCCAGCCCGACGATGCCGCCGCCCACCACCAGGACCTCGTAGTCGTACGCCACCCTGCGCCTCCGCCCGTGCCGTCCTCGCCGCGTCCCCGGGGCCGATGGTGCCACGGGGGCGGCGCGGGCGGCAGGGGCGTCCGGCACTCGGTCGCCCCGGTCGGTTCGGCGCAGGGGCTACGCCGGTGCCGCCAGCACCATCCGGGCGCGTTCGGTCAACTCCCGGACCCGGCGCTCGCCCTGGAACGGTTCCAGGTGGCGCAGCATCTCCAGGACGTACTCGCGGCTGCGCTGCGAGGAGATCCGCCCGGCCACCTCGACCGCGCGCTCGCCGGCCTCCACCGCCGCGTCCAGGTTGCCCGCCTCCGCCTCGGCCATCGCGGAGACCACCAGCCGCAGGCCGTGCGAGCGGACGAAGCCCTCGGTCGGCCGGGCCAGCGCCTCCCGGGTGAACTGGCGGACCTTGGCGGGCACGCCCAGGTCGCGGAAGCACTCGGCGGCGTCGGCGGCCAGCCGGTCGTAGGCGTAGAAGTCGATCCAGGCCGGGTCGGGGTCGCCGGGGCGCGAGCGCTCCAGCGCGCTCTCCGCCGCGGCGAGCGCGGTCGAGGAGGCGGGCGCGTTGCCGGCGCGGGCCTGGGCGCGGGCCTCGACCAGGTGGAAGAAGCTCATGGTGCGCGAGGTGGCCAGCCCGCGGTTGCGTTCCAGGGCGGCCTGGGCCAGGTCGACCGCCTCCTCGGCGAAGCCGCGGTAGCAGGCCTGCAGGCTCATCGAGGCCAGCACGTAGCCGCCGAGCGGGACGTCGGCGGCCGCCCGGGCCAGGCGCAGGGCCTGGATGTAGTACCGCTGGGCGGCCTCGTGCTGGCCGGTGTCGAAGGCCATCCAGCCGGCCAGCCTGGTCAGTTCGGCGGTCGCGCCGAACAGTGCCCGGCCCACCGCGTCGCTGTACGAGCCGAGCAGCAGCGGTGCGGCCTCGACCCGCAGGCACTCCGGGACCATCGACGAACGCCAGTCGCCGCCGCCGTACTTGGAGTCCCAGCGGCGGGCCTCCTGGGCGGCCTCGCGCAGCTTGGCGGCGTCGGACTGGCCGACCCGGTAGCCGCCCGGGCGGGTCAGGTGCCCGTGCGGCGCACCCGCGGCGGTGCGCGGGGCGGGGACGGCGACGACCGGGCGGGGGGTGGTCGGGTGGGTGGCGGCCGGCGGTTCGGGCGCGGCGGGGGTGGCTGCGGCGGTGGGAGCGGTGGTCGGGGCGGGCCCGGCGGGCGGGGGGTCGACCTCGCCGCGGGCCACCGAGCTGTCCACCGGGTTGATCAGCCAGCGGGAGACCGGCGTCGCGTACGCGGCGACCGAGAAGGTCCCGGCCAGCCCGTCGCTCCACCGCCCGCCGCCCGGTCCGCGGCGCAGCTCCAGGTCGACCCGCCACAGGTCGGTGGCGGAGCGCACCGCGTCGGCCACCTCGCGCGGGAAGGCCAGGCCGAGTTCGGGCGTCGGGTCGGTGTCGCCCAGCCCGATCTCCTCCAGCGGCACCGGGCGGCCGAGCTTGCCGCCGATCGCGGTGGCGATCAGGTGTGGCACCGGGCCCTGCGGCACCATGCCCTTGCTCACCCAGCGGGCCACCGAGGTCTTGTCGTAGCGCAGCGTCAGACCGCGTTGGGCGCCCAGGTCGTTGACCCGGCGGGCCAGGCCGGCGTTGCTGATCTGCGCCTGGGTCAGCAGGCCGCCGAGGCGTTCGTTCGGTCCCCGTGGACTGATGCTCATGCGACGGCACCCCCTTGTCGGTGTTCGCCGTTCGGTCGCGGCCGATCGGTGTGCGCGGTCCGGTGGCCGGTGGGCACCGAACCGTGGCCGGCCCGAGCGGTGTCCGGGGCGGACGGCGTCCGGGTCGAGCGGTTGGCGGCCGGTCGGGCCGTCGGCGCAGGGCCCGGTCGGCCGGTGGTCGGTCGGGCTCGTCGTCGGGCGGCTCGGGTGCTGCGCGGAGGCCGGCGATCGGCGGTCGGGTGCCGCCGGTCGTGCGGCGCTGCGGGCGGTCCGGCCCGTTGCGGTGGTACCTAGCGTAGTCGGCCGGGTTCCCAGGGTTAAGGGGAAGCATTCCGGATGGCGGGATCGCATAGGGGCATCCGGGGGTGGCTCGTTGGCGCCGGGGCGGCTGCGGGGTGGCGCACGGCGGCGTGCGGCGGCGCTCCGGTGGCGGTCCGGCGGGGTGGGCGGGGTGCCGGCCGAGGGCGCCCGGCAGGGGGAGGGGCGTGCTCCGGTCCCGTGTTGACGTGCGCCCACCTGTGCCCCCTGCCCGTACGGGCCGGTCGGCAGTTCGCTAGGGGCTGTGGGTCGGCCCGCCGTCGAGGACCCGGCGGGCCGGGGGATGCCGCTGCCTCAGTTCCCCGCGGGTGGTGGCCGAGGTCCGGGAGGGCATGCGGATGCCCTCCCGGGCTTGCGCCACTTTTTGGCCATTTGGGCATGGCCATGTCGTAACCATCAGGGCGGGTTGCTGTTCCCCGGGGGCGTGCGGGGTGGGCGTGCGCCGGTGGGCGTGCGCGGGCGGGTGTGGGGCGCTCGGAGCGGGGCTCTTCAAGGCTTTCCAAGGCTTCTCACGGTGGGCCGGGGGTGCAGTGCCCGGGCGTCCGGGCACCCCGGGGCCGGGTGCCCGGGCCGGCGGACGGCGCCGGTCACCGGAGACTCCCGGTCGGCCGCGGGACGCCGTCCCGTCCGGCGGCCGACCGGGCGACCGGGCGACCGGACTGACTCGGGCGGCCGGCGCCGGGTGGACCCCGGCCGGTGCCGTCCGCGCCTTTTTAGTTCAATCCAGTGGGAGAAAAGGCCCCACCCCCCCCCCCCCCCCCCCCCC
>NZ_JBNQTI010000220.1:0-11658 GCF_050325825.1 Kitasatospora sp. LaBMicrA B282 | reverse complement strand
GGCTCGGCCGGGGTGCCGGCGGGAGCCGCGGCGCTCGCCGGCTCCCCGCCGCCCTCGGCGGCCGAGGCCGCAGCAGCAGCCTCCGCAGCAGCCGCCTCCACCGCCAGCAGCGCCTGCCCGCGCGCGTCCGCGACCGTCTGCACGGCCGCCAGCGCGCTGCGGTAGCCGGTGCACCGGCAGAGGTTGCCGCAGATCGCCTGGCGGGCCTCCACCTCGCTGGGCCGGTGGTTGCGCTGGAGCAGGTCGTGCACCGCCATCACCAGGCCGGGCGTGCAGTAGCCGCACTGCACCGCGCCGGAGTCGGCCAGCGCCTGCTGCACGTCGCTCGCCGCGCCGGCCGCCGACAGGCCCTCCACGGTGCTGATCTCGCTGTCCTGGGCGAGCGCCGCCGGCACCAGGCACCCGGCCACCAGCTGACCGTCCACCTGCACCGAGCAGGCCCCGCACTCGCCCTGCTCGCAGCCGTTCTTGGCACCCGCCAGGCCCAGCCGCTCGCGCAGCACGTAGAGCAGGCTCTCGCCGATCCAGGCGTCGGCGACCGGCCGGTCGAAGCCGTTGACCCGCAGCGTGTAGGAGGTGGTGGGGCGTTGGTCGCCCAGGTGGACAGGGTGGTTCGTCGGTTCGGTCGCCATGTCGGCGGTCACCTCGGCCGTCACTTCAGTGCCCTTCCCAGTGCCCGGCGGGCCAGCACCGCCACGGTACGCCGCAGCCGGACCGCCGCTGCGGTCGGCCCCTCCGCCGTGGGCAGCGCGCCCGGGTCGGCGCCGTGGCCGTCGGGCACGCAGGCGGCGGCGACGTACTCGCCGAAGGCGGCGGCCGCCGCCGGGTCGATCGGCTGCGCCCCCTCGTCGCCGCGGGCGTCCCAGTCGATGCAGCCCGCCACCCAGGCCTCGGCCTCCAGCGGGCGCAGCGGCACCGGCGCCACCGCGCCGACCGCGCAGCGCACCGCGCGCCGGGCCGGGTCGAGCACCAGCGCCACCGAGGCGAGCGCGCGGGACGGGCCGCTGCGCCCGGTGGCCTTGAGGAAGACCTGCGGGGCGTGCAGCAGCGGCACCCGGACCCAGGTCAGCAGTTCGCCCGGGCGGATCGGGTCGACGCCGGTGAGCAGGTGGCCGACCGGGACCTCGCGCACCGCGCCGGCCCGGGCCAGGGTGACCACGGCCTCCAGCGCGGAGAGCACCGGCAGGGTGTCACCGGCCGCGGCGGCGGTTGCGATGTTGCCGCCCAGGGTGCCGACGTTGCGGGTCTGCGGCGGTCCGGCGGTGCGGGCGGCGTCGGCCAGGGCGGGGATCAGCGCGGCGAAGTCGGGGCGGTCCATCCGGGCCAGGGTGAGTCCGGCGCCGAGCACGGCGGTGCCGCCGTCCTCGTAGCGCCAGCCGCGCAGTTCGGTGATCCGGCCGAGGCCCACCAGCGCGCCGGGGCGCAGCCGGCCGGCGTTGACGGCCTCCATCAGGTCGGTCCCGCCGGCGACCGGAACGGCCGCGTGGCTGGAGCCCAGGGCCTCGACGGCCTCGTCGAGGGAGGTCGGCAGCATGATCGTCCGGTTCACCTGGATCCCACCGTGCTCCGCTCTCCTTGGACTCGCCCGGGCCGGGTCCCGGACTCAGCCGCTAGGTGGCCGACGCGTGGCCGGCCCGTTCCTCCCGCGCCGCGGGTCCGCGGCGCCGCCCGTAGCGTACGGGTCCCGGCTGCCGAACAGAAGCTGCCCACCGGGTCGGGCAACTCTGGCACATCGAGCACCGTGATCGCCCTGGGGGTCCCGGACGATCCGGTCGCTTTTCGGGCAGATCCCCCACAAATGAGACCGGATGTTCACCTGTTTTTGACGCCCGCAGCCAGGCAAAGGTTCCCAGATGATCACATTGTTCGACTGACGATCCGTCAGGAGTCGGCACCCGAACCACCGCTCCACCGCTCCGCCGCTCCGCCGCCCCCGTCCCGGTCCCCGCCCCGGCCGGACCGGCCTAGGCCTCCGGCGGCGGGCCCTCGGCCGGGCGGCCCACCACACCCGGGCGGCGCTGCCAGGGGTGCGGGCCGGCCGGCGGTCGGTAGGCCACGTCGAGTGCGTCCAGCCGGGCGTAGTGGGTGCGCATCCGGCGCTCGAAGCCCGCCAGGTCGCGGTCCGCGCCGTCGCGCGGCAGCGGCGACCAGGCCACCTCGGCGAAGGCGGCCAGCCGCGGGAAGATCCGGTAGTCGAACTCGCGCGCGTCGTCGGCGAACTCGCTCCAGAAACAGGCCTGGGTCCCGATCACCTGGCGGGCACTCACCTCATCCAGTGACGCCGGCACCGGCTCGAAGCGGTAGACGTCGGCGAGCGTGCGCACGTGGCTGATCGGGATCGGCTCGTCGGACCCGTCGGCCTGCCGACGGTCCAGGTAGACGTGCTGCTCGGGGCAGATCACCACCGGGTGTCCGGCCCGCGCCGCCGCCACCCCGCCCGCGTAGCCGCGCCAGGAGGCCACCGCCGCCCCGGGCGCCAGGCCGCCCTCCAGGATCTCGTCCCAGCCGATCAGCCGCCGCCCGCGGTCCGCCAGCCAGCGGTCGAAGTGCCTGATCACCCAGCTCTGCAGCTCGTCCTCGTCGGCCAGCCCGAGCTCCTTGATCCGGGCCTGTGCGGCCGGGCTGGCCCGCCACTGGTCCTTGGGGCACTCGTCGCCGCCCAGGTGGACGTACTCGGACGGGAAGACCTCCAGCACCTCCTCCAGCACCCCCTCGAAGAAGGCCAGGGTGGCGTCGGAGACGTTCAACACGTTCGGGCAGACCCCCCAGTCGGTCCCCACCCCGAGCGACGTGGTGTCCACCACATCGGTGTTGCCCAGCTCGGGGTAGGCGGCGATGGCGGCCTGGGTGTGGCCGGGCAGGTCGATCTCCGGCAGCACGGTGATCCCGCGCTCGGCCGCGTAGGCGACCAGTTCGCGCAGCTGGTCCTGGGTGTAGTGACCGCCGTGCGGCCGGTCGTCCCAGCGCTGCCCGGCCCGGAAGCCCACCATCGAGTGGGTCCGCCAGCTCCCGACCTCGGTCAGCCGCGGGAAGCGCTTGACCTCGAAGCGCCAGCCCTGGTCGTCGGTCAGGTGCAGGTGCAGCACGTTGAGCTTGTGCACGGCCAGCAGGTCGACGTAGCGCAGCAGCTCGCCGAAGGGCAGGAAGTGCCGGGCCACGTCCAGCAGCAGGCCGCGCCAACCGAACCTGGGCGCGTCCGCGATCTCGCAGGCGGGCAGCCGCCAGCCGGTGCGGCGTACCGCGGCCCGCCGGTAGGCCTCGGGGCCGAGCAGCTGGCGCAGCGTCTGGGCGCCCCAGTGCGCGCCGGCCGGGCCGCCCGCGGTGATCCGGGCGCCGTCGGCCTCGACCGTGAGCCGGTACTCCTCGGGCGCCAGGGCCGCGTCGAGGGCCAGCGCCAGCACCGGTTCGGCGGCGGGTGGCAGGGCCAGGCCGGTGGCGGCGCCGAGCGCCGAACGCAGCCAGCGCTCGGCCTCCTCGGTGCCCGGCCCGCCGGCCAGGGTGGTCGCCGGGCCCAGGGGCAGGCCGGGCCGGTCGGGGAACCGCTGGGCGATCGGCGCGGGGATCAGGTCCATGCGGCCCATCCTGCCCCGGTCACCCCGCAGTGGCATAGACCACTGCAGCAGACCCGTGGCGCGGACCTCGGCGGGCCTGCGGCCCGGACCTCACTTGTCCTTGTCGCCGCCCCCGGGGCCCGGCTCGATGCCGTCGAAGATCTCCTTGCACATCGGGCAGACCGGGTACTTCTTCGGGTCGCGCCCGGGCACCCAGACCTTGCCGCAGAGCGCGACCACCGGGGAGCCGGAGAGCGCGCTCTCCATGATCTTGTCCTTCTGGACGTAGTGCGCGAAGCGCTCGTGGTCGCCGTCGCCGTTGGACACCTGCGGGACGGGCTCTACCAGGGTGCCGGTGCCGAGTCCGCGCTCGGGCTCAAGAGTGCTCATAGCCGCCAAGTCTATGGGGGTGGCGCGCGAAACGGACCCCGCGCACCTGCTGCCCTAGTTGAGCGTGGGGTCCTCGGGGTAGGTGGCGAGCATCGCCAGCGCGCCGCGCTGGCGGCGCAGCACCGCCCGCCAGAGCAGCTCGGGGTGCGGGCAGGAGATGTCGCCCGGCTCGACGTCCACCAGGTACCAGGCACCCTCGTCGATCTCCGCCTCCAGCTGTCCCGGGGTCCAGCCCGAGTAGCCCGCGAAGACCCGCAGGCCGCCCAGCTCGCCGGCCAGCAGCTGCGGCGGCGCCTCCAGGTCGACCAGCCCGATCGCGCCGTGCACCCGGCGCCAGCCGAGCGGGTCGCCCGGCCCCGGCTCGCCGGGCACGACCGCCACCGCCAGGGCCGAGTCCAACCCCACCGGACCGCCCTGGAAGACCACGTGGGGATCACCGGTGAGGTCGGCCCAGCCGTCGAGCACGTCGCCCACCTCCACCGGCGTGGGCCGGTTGAGCACGACGCCGAGCGCCCCCTGCTCGTCGTGGTCCAGCATGAGCACCACCGACCGGGCGAAGTTCGGATCGGTGAGCACCGGGGTCGCCACGAGCAGTCGGCCGGTGTGGGAGGAGGCCGCGGTCATGCAACACATGATCCCGCAGCGGGCGGTGAAACCTCCAGCGCGCCGCGCCTCACCCGCACGGCGGAGCGGGCACCCGGCTTCCACCCTAAGAGAGCATGATCACCATGCAACGGGCCGGGAACCGTTCAGGCGGCTACTACCATCTACCCAAAGGTGGCGCCCGTGCGGCCCGCGCCGTACGTCCGCCGGTCCTACCTCTCCCCAGCCCCGGCATGCCCGATCGCCGTGGCTGCGAACCCCGGATTGCGAGAACGATGACCGACGACGTCCTGCTGGTGCACGGCGGAAACCCGCTGGAAGGCGAGATCCGCGTGCGCGGCGCCAAGAACCTGGTGCCCAAGGCCATGGTGGCTGCCCTGCTCGGCCAGGGTCCCAGCAGACTGCGCAACGTTCCGGACATCCGCGACGTCAAGGTGGTCCGCGGGCTGCTCCAGCTGCACGGCGTGACCGTGCGCACCGGCGAGGAGGACGGCGAGCTGATCCTCGACCCCTCGCACGTGGAGAGCGCCAACGTCGCGGACATCGACGCCCACGCGGGGTCCTCCCGTATCCCGATCCTGTTCTGCGGCCCGCTGCTGCACCGGCTCGGCCACGCCTTCATCCCGGGCCTGGGCGGCTGCGACATCGGCGGCCGTCCGGTCGACTTCCACTTCGACGTGCTGCGCCAGTTCGGCGCCACCATCGAGAAGCACCCGCAGGGCACCTACCTGACCGCCGCCCAGCGGCTGCGCGGCACCAAGATCGAGCTGCCCTACCCCTCGGTCGGCGCGACCGAGCAGGTGCTGCTCACCGCGGTGCTCGCGGACGGCGACACCGAGCTGCGCAACGCGGCCATCGAGCCGGAGATCGTCGACCTGATCTGCGTGCTGCAGAAGATGGGCGCGATCATCTCGATGGGCACCGACCGGACCATCCTGATCAGCGGCGTCGAGTCGCTCGGCGGCTACGAGCACCGCGCGCTGCCGGACCGCCTGGAGTCCGCCTCCTGGGCCTGCGCGGCGCTGGCCACCAAGGGCGACATCTACGTCCGCGGCGCCCGCCAGCTGGAGATGATGACCTTCCTCAACACCTTCCGGAAGGTCGGCGGCGCCTTCTCGGTGGACGACGAGGGCATCCGGTTCTGGCACCCGGGCGGCGAGCTCAACGCGATCGCCCTGGAGACCGACGTGCACCCCGGTTTCCAGACCGACTGGCAGCAGCCGCTGGTGGTCGCGCTGACCCAGGCGGCCGGCCTGTCGATCGTGCACGAGACGGTGTACGAGTCGCGGCTCGGCTTCACCTCGGCGCTGAACCAGATGGGCGCGCACATCCAGCTCTACCGCGAGTGCCTGGGCGGCACGCCGTGCCGGTTCGGCCAGCGCAACTTCATGCACTCGGCCGTGGTCTCCGGCCCGTCCAAGCTGCTCGGCGGCGAGCTGGTCATCCCGGACCTGCGCGGCGGCTTCTCGTACCTGATCGCGGCGCTGGCCGCCGAGGGCACCTCCACGGTGCACGGCATCTCGCTGATCAACCGCGGCTACGAGAACTTCATGACCAAGCTGCGGGACCTGGGCGCGCACGTCGAGCTGCCCAGCGAGCAGGGGCTGCTGGCCACCGTCTGAGGCCTGCGGATCCACTGGGGCCCGCGAACGACGCTGAGGGGCCGCCCCCGCCAGGGCGGCCCCTCTTCGGTGTGCCGGGCACCCCGCCAGGTGTGTCCCGTCACGTACCGGCACCAGGGGGGCAGGTGCCGGGGTCCGGTGTCAGCGGCCGGCCCGGGGGGCCGGCTGCTGCTGCTCGTGGCCGTGCTGCTGGTGCTCCTGCTGCTGGCCCTGCTGTTGGGGCGCCCGCTGCTCGTGCCCGCGGTGCCGGTGGCCGTGGTGGCGCAGCAGCGCCCCCACCAGCTCGCGGCCCGGGTGCACCCCGCCGCCGGTCAGCAGCACCGCGGCGCCGCCCGCCGACCCGGGTCGACCGGGTGCCTCGGCGGCCGCCGGCAGCGCGGGCAGCGCGTAGAGCACGCCGCCGACCACCGCGGCCGCCGCACCCAGTCCGCTCGCCTTCCAGAACAGCTTCATGGCGGCAGCCTGCCAGAGCGTGCATGAGCGGACGATGAGGAAGCCGCGCGCCGCCGGCGAGCCGCCGTGAGCCCCCGTCAGGGCCCGCACACCCCCGCCCGCAACCGCCGTGAGCGCCGCACCCCGCGTGAGCCGCCGCACCCCGCCGTGAGCCCCCGTCAGTCCTGCGGCAGCCGCAGCTCCGCCCGCACCCCGCCGTCCGGCCCGGGCAGCAGCCGGGCGCTGCCACCGTGCAGCTCGGCCACCCAGCGCACGATCGCCAGCCCCGTCCCGGTGCCGCCCCCGCCCCCCGTGACGCCCCGTCGGAAGACCGCCTCGCGCCGCTGCGCGGGCACCCCGGGCCCGGCGTCGGTGACGCTGATCAGCCCCGGCTCGACGACCACCGTGACCGGGCTGCCGCCGCCGTGCCGCAGCGCGTTCTCCACCAGGTTGCGCACCGCCTGCCCGAGCAGCTCCGGGTCGCCGCGCACCACCAGCGGCGCTTCCGGCAGCTCCACGGTGACCGCGCCCCAGCTGCCGGGTGTGCGGTCGTCGCCCGGCCCGAAGGCCCAGGGGGGCTCCCCCATCGCCGCGGGCAGTTCGGCCACGGTCTGTTCGATCAGCTGGTCCAGCCGCAGCGGCGTCAGCTCCACCCGCTGGGTGCCCGCCTCGACCCGGGCCCGGGCCAGCAGCCCGGTGACCAGCCGGGCCAGCCGCTCGCTCAGCACGGTGGCCTCGGCCAGCGCCTGCGGGGCCCGGGCCGGGGCCGCCGCGCCGCGCTCGATCACCAGCCGCAGCGTGGCCAGCGGGGTGCGCAGCTCGTGGGCGGCCTCGGTGAGGAACTGCTCCTGGCGCTCCAGGCCGGCCAGGGCCGGACGCATCGCCCGCCCGGAGAGCAGGTGGCCCACCCCGGCGGCCGCCAGCACCAGGCCGGAGCAGCCCAGCAGCAGCCAGCGGACCAGCCGCTCGTGGTCGGCCCGGCTCTGCGCCGGATCGGCACCGACCAGCACCAGGCCGGCGATCGTGTCCCCGTCCCAGAGCGGCGCGGCGGCCCAGCGCAGCTGTCGGCCGCCGCCGTCGCCGGTGGCCAGCTCGGTCTCCTGGGTGTCCTGGACCTGGTCCCAGAGCCGGGTCAGCAGCAGCCGGTCGGGCAGCCGGTCGGCGCCGGGGCGGGCCCAGCGCAGCACGGTGGGCGGCCCTCCGCCCGGCCCGGTCTGCACCGCGCCGAGCACCGCGGCGCCGCGGGCCAGCTCGTCCTCGCCGAGCGGGTCGGTGGCCAGCACGTGGGCGTCGTCGAACCAGAGCGCCCGGGCCAGCCCGCCGGCCCGCCGGGTCACGTCGTTGTCCAGGTCCCGGGCCCGGGAGTGGGCGTCGGTGTGCGCGGCCAGGGTGGCCAGCACCAGCAGGCAGCCGGCCGTGGTGGCGGCGAAGAGCAGGGTGAGGGTCCAGCGCAGCCGGCGCAGCCGCCGGGCCGCCGGAGAGGTCACGGCTGCTCCTGCGCCGGGTCGACCAGCCGGTAGCCGACCCCGCGCACCGTGCGGATCGGGTCCGGCGCACCCAGCCGGCGGCGCAGCTGGCCGATCAGCACGTCGACCACGTTGGACATGGGCTCGCTCTGCTCGTCCCAGCAGCTCTCGATCAGCCGGGTGCGGGTGACCACGCACTCGGCCTGCACCATCAGCAGCTCCAGCACCGCGAACTCCTTGGCGGTCAGGCTGAGCAGCACGCCGCCGCGGGTGACCCGGCGGCGCGGCAGGTCGAGTTCCAGGTCGCCCAGGCGCAGCTCGACCGGGCGCGGGGTCGGGCGGCGGCACAGGTTGCGCACCCGGGCGACCAGCTCGGCCGCGGCGAACGGCTTGACCAGGTAGTCGTCGGCGCCGGCCTCGAAGCCGGCGACCCGGTCGTGGACCGAGTCCATCGCGGTGAGCAGCAGCACGGGGACGAGCCAGCCGGCCCGGCGGCGGGCGACGACCAGCTGCAGCGCGTCACCGTCCGGGACGGCGCGGTCGGCCACCAGCAGGTCGTAGGCGGTGACCGACAGCTTGAGGTCGGCCTCGGCCAGGTCGACCGCCAGGTCGACGGCGAAGCCGGCCCGGCGCAGCGTGTCCGCCGTCTCGGGGCCGAGCTCGGGGTCGTCCTCCAGGACCAGTACGCGCATGGTCCTCGACCCTATGCCGGGCACCCCCGCTCCGGTCGAATCAGAGGCCCTTGGCGGCTTCCTTGAGCTTGGAGCCGGCGCTCACCTTGGCGCTGTAGCCGGCCGCGATCTGGATCGGCTCGCCGGTCTGCGGGTTGCGGGCGGTGCGGGCGGCACGGTGGGTGCGCTCGAAGGTCAGGAAACCGGGGATGGTGACCTTCTCGTCACCCTTGGCCACGACCTCGCCCACGACCTCGGCGAAAGCCGCCAGAACGGCGTCGGCGTCCTTGCGGGTCACCTCGGCGCGGTCGGCCAGAGCGGCCACCAGCTCACTGCGGTTCATGTGTACTCCTGTGGTCTGTTCGTTGCGGTGTGCGGGGGCCCATCGGTCGTCCCTCCGGAGGCACTCCGGCTGGGCCGCTGGTCCGCACACTGTGCTCGTTCAGGCGGCTGGTGATAGGAGCCCGGCCCCGTACCCCGGGCCGCGCCGCGTGTCAGTCCTGCCACGTGCCTGCCTGGGAACGAATCCTGCCCTCACCGGCCCCGAGAAAGCCAATCGGGCCTCGGCCGTCCACCCCGAACGGCGCCCTCCCCACGCAGCTATGACGCTTCGTCGGCGCCGGCGGACCGGCGCGGGCGGCGGCCGGGAACGACACGCCGAGTGGTCGGGGGACGTTCCGTACTTGTCGGACACGCCTGCCCCGTGCAGGGCTACCGTACGCCCTGACGGGGACAAGCCCAAACACGCCCTTCGCCTTGTGTCGCAAGGGCTCGGGGCGATGCGACGGGACGAGGGGCGGTATTCGGCCCGATGATCGTCCGGATACCGCCCCGCGCGGGTCGTGCGACGGGCCGCCGACCCGCGGTCGGACCGACTGCGAACTAGAGCTTGACCACCGGGAACGCGGCGGTGTCCAGGGTCCCGACGACGCCCGGGGTGGGGCGCGAGGGGGCCTGGGCGGCCGGGTCGGCGGCGGCCAGCGCGGCCTCGCGGACGGCGGCGGCCACCGTCTTGGCGACGTCCGGGTGGAAGACGCTGGGGATGATGTAGTTCGCGTTCAGCTGGTCGTCGGTGACGGTGGTGGCCAGCGCCCGGGCGGCGGCGATCATCATCTCGGTGTTCACCGTGCGGCTCTGCGCGTCCAGCAGGCCGCGGAAGACACCCGGGAAGACCAGCACGTTGTTGATCTGGTTCGGGAAGTCGCTGCGGCCGGTGGCCACCACGGCGGCGGTGTGCCGGGCGACCGCGGGGTCCACCTCGGGGTCCGGGTTGGCCAGCGCGAAGACGATCGCATTGTCGGCCATGGTGGCGATGTCGTCGCCGTCCAGCACGTTCGGGGCGGAGACGCCGATGAAGACGTCGGCGCCGGCCACCGACTCCTTGAGGGTGCCGGTGCGGGCCGAGCGGTTGGTGTGCTCGGCGATCCAGCGCAGCGAGTCGTTGAGGTCCTCGCGGCCCTGGTGGACCACGCCGTGCACGTCGGCCACGGTGGCGTGCTCGACGCCGGCGGCCAGCAGCAGCTTGAGGATCGCGGTGCCGGCCGCGCCGGCGCCCGACATCACCACCCGGATGTCGCCGATCTCCTTGCCGACCACGCGCAGCGCGTTGGTCAGCGCGGCCAGCACCACGATCGCGGTGCCGTGCTGGTCGTCGTGGAAGACCGGGATGTCCAGCGCCTCGCGCAGCCGGGCCTCGATCTCGAAGCAGCGCGGCGCGGAGATGTCCTCCAGGTTGATGCCGGCGAAGCCGGGGGCGATCGCCTTGACGATGGCCACGATCTCGTCGGCGTCCTGGGTGTCCAGGCAGATCGGCCAGGCGTCGATGCCTGCGAAGCGCTTGAACAGGGCCGCCTTGCCCTCCATCACCGGCAGCGCGGCCTGCGGGCCGATGTTGCCCAGGCCCAGCACCGCGGAGCCGTCGGTGACCACGGCGACGCTGTTGCGCTTGATGGTCAGGCGGCGGGCGTCCTCGGGGTTCTCGGCGATCGCCATGCAGACCCGGGCCACGCCCGGGGTGTAGATCATGCTCAGGTCGTCACGGTTGCGGATCGGCAGCTTCGAGGACATCTCGATCTTGCCGCCGAGGTGCATCAGGAAGGTGCGGTCCGAGACCTTGCCGATCGTGACGCCGTCGATCGCGCGCAGCTTCTCGACGATCTCCTCGCCGTGCGCCACCGAGGCGGCGGCCACCGTCACGTCGATCCGCAGTGCCTCGAGGCCGGAGGCGGTCACGTCGAGGCCGGTCACCGAGCCGCCGGAGGACTCCACGGCGGTGGTGATGTTGCTGACCGCGCTGCCGCTGGCCGGGACCTCCAGCCGCACCGTGATCGAGTTGGAGACACTGGGCACCGTCGCCATCGACGTCCTTCTTCCGTCCGCATGAGGGGATGAGAGCTGGCCAGGCCGTCCTCAACCACTGCCGACCCCCGCGGAACCCGTCGGCCCCTTGGATATTTCAACAGTTTGTTGATGCAGCGCCTTGCGCATCCTAGGCCTCGATCGTCGCACCTACCAGAGGGTTCCCAGAAATATCGTCCGTTGATTGCGGGGACCCCACAACAGAGGCTCCGGCGAAGCGGCCCTCGCACCGAAAATCTGCGGGATGGCATTGCCTGACGGGACCGATGGGTTACATTGGACGGGACACCGGCTCGATCCAAGCCCCCGGGCCCAACCTTAGTCGCTGCGAGCGACCACTTGCCGCGAGGCGAGCATGGCGGGTCGGTGTCTTGACCAATGACTGTGGCCCCCACCTCCGGTGGGGGCCACAGTCATTGACGGCCCCTCAGCGGCCGGTGACGGACCCTCAGGAGACCGGCCGCGGACCGCTGCGGGCCGGGCGACGGACCAGTGCACGCCGCGCCGTGTGTGTTTGTGGTTTTTTTTCTTCTCAAAGCCCCCCCCGCCCCCCCCCACCCCCCCC
>NZ_JBNQTI010000219.1:0-11897 GCF_050325825.1 Kitasatospora sp. LaBMicrA B282 | reverse complement strand
GGCGCCGCAGCGGCGGTGGGGCGCACCCAGCCCGCGGCGGGCGCGCCGGTCGGCGGCTGCGGCGCGGGCCAGGCCTGGGCGCCCTCCGTCGCCTCGGGCTGCTCGGCCCGGTCGGCCGGTGCGGAACGGTCACGCATGGGGCTACCGCGCACGGAGCACCTCCCCCTGGGTCTCGGCTTCCTCGGTCGGGGCCCGGAACGGCTCGGGGGCCGCCGGGTGCGGCGCTATCCCGGCCAGCGGCGGGTAGGGCTGGCGGCCCGGCGGCACCGGGGCGGGTGCGACCGGGCCGGGCGTCGCCGGGTTGGGCGGCACCGGGTTGGGGACCACCGGGTTGGGGAGCACCGCGCCGGGCAGCACGGGGCCGGGCACCACCTGCACCGGTCCGGCCTGCGGCACGTACACCTGGCCGACCGGTGAGGCGAAGGCCTGCCCGCCGGGGGCGAGTCGTGCCGGCGCCGGCTGGGTCGGGGCCGGGTGGACGGGGGCCGGGTGGGCGGGGATCGGGGGCTCGGGGGCGGGTTGGCCGTACGGCTGACCGTGGCCCGGGGCCGCCGGAGCCCGGTCGACGTACCCGGTCGGCACCGGCGGTGCCCAGCCGCCCGGCACCGGGCTCGCCGGCGGCGGGTACCCCTGCGCCGCCCCGCCCGGCTGCCCGGCGGCAGCTGCCGGTGGCATAGTCGCGGGCGCGTCGGGCGCCGGATCCTGCCAGTACTCCGGGGGCGCGAACACCTGCCCCGACGGCGCCGCGTAGGCCTGCTGGTACCCGTACTCCTGGTAGCCGGCCGGTGCCGCGGCCCAGCCGGGCCCGGCCGCCCCGACCGTTCCGGCCGCCGCGACCGACTCCTCGGGCGGCGGCCCGCCGTACACCGTCTGCGCGTCCGTCCCGCCGTACCCAGCCGCGGGCGCCGCCACCGCCTCCGACGCCACAGCCTCCAACGCCACCGGTGCCGGCTCGCCCGGTCGGCCCAGCCGGTCCCGGCGCTCCGTCACCAACTGCTGGATCCGGTCCGCGGTGGTCCGCGCGGTGCGCATCAGCTCGGAGCGGACGAACCGCCGGTCCGAGCTGTCCCCGCCGTCCGAGAGCACCCGCGCGGTGCGGGCCGCGAACGGCAGCACGCCGAACACCGGCAGTCCCAGTTCCCGGGTGACGTCCGCCGCCGGGTAGGGGCCCTCGGCGATCAGCAGCAGCCCGAGCGCATCGGCGCCGGTCCCGCCGCTCGCCAGGTCCTCGCGCAGCGCGGCCAACCGCGGGCGGGCGCCGCTGAGCCCGCGCAGTGTGGTGCGGACGGTGGCGACCACCGCGTCCGCCCGGCGGGCCAGCACGGCGCCGGGGCCGGTCGCACCCGAGCGGCCGAGGTCGATCAGCACGTCGTAGCCCTGGTGGTCCAGCGCGTGCAGCGTCTCGGCCAGCGGCTCCCAGGTGTAGGCGAGCCCGGCCGCCTGGGCCGGATCGGTCAATCCCGGCAGCAGCAGCCGGTTACCGGCGCCGTCGGGCGAGATGTCGATCAGCTGGTCCCAGAGGCTCTCCGCGAGCAGCCCGCGGCGGTCGGCGACGGCCAGGTTCCGCAGCCCGTACACCGCCTCCACCCGCCCCTCCAGCGCACCGGCCAGCGCGGCCCCGCCGTCGGGGTCGCACTCGGCCAGCAGCACCTTGCGGCCCGGGGCCAACGGCCAGCAGAGCAGCAGGGCCAGCGCCGAAGTGGTGGCCCCCGGCGCGCCCAGCCCGCCGGTCACCGCGATGACGGCCATCAGGCGCTCCCGGAGGCACTGGGCGAACCGCCCGGCGAGCCGCTGGGAGCACCGCCCGCGGCGGACCCGCCGGAACCGGCCGGCGCGGACGGCGTCGCCGCCCCCGAGGGCGCGGCCGACCCCGACGGCGCCGCCGTGGAGCCGGACTTGGGCGCGAGGATCACCTGGTAGTGCCCGCCGGCCGCCCACTCCGCCAGGGTGGTCGCCACCGACGGCGGCACCGCGACGTCGACCACCTGGAGGCCGTCGCCGCCGGTCCTGCCCAGGTCGGCCACCACGGCGTTCAGCGTCGCCGGCCCGCCCGCCCCCGCACCGGCGGACGGCGCGGCCGGCTGGTCGCCGGTCAGCACGACGACGATCTGCTGGCCCACCTGGAGCTCCGCGGCGGGCAGTTGGGCGGCGTGCACCGGCAGGCCGACCACCTGCATGCCGGGCTGCACCACCAACTGCCGGGTGACGTCGGAGGCCAGCAGCAGCGCGCCGCGGTGCAGGTCGGTGGTAGCCCGCTGACCGATCGCCAGGTTCAGGTCGGCGGCGGTCACCGGGGCCAGCGCCGGGTCGCCGGCGATCCGCGCCACCACCAGGTCGTCGGCGGTCAGCGGCTGCCCGTACGGGACGTCCCTGGCCAACGCCAGCACCGCTATCCGCTGTCCGCTGCTGTTGTAGAGCACCGCACCGCCGAGCCCGCCGGCCGCGATCAGCGCGGCCGCCATGGCGATCACCGCGGGCCGGCGGCGCCGGGCCCGCAGCGAGCGCGACGGCGCGACCGGCGCCGACCGGGCCTCGGTGCGCGCCCCGGTGGCGGCGGCCGACTGGTCCTGGCCGTGGCCGACGGGTCCCGGCGCGCCGAGGGTCGGCGACGAGAAGGTGCGGTTCTCCATCGGACTTCGGCCTTCCTGAGGAGCTGGTGCGGTGCGGGGGTGGCTAGTTGAGCACCTGGAGGGTGGTGACCTGCAGTTCCATCGGCGCGCTGCCCACCGGGGGCATGGTGAGCGGGCCGTAGGGCGCCGGGCCGTTGGGGTTGTTCAGGTCCGTGGTGGTGATCTGCCAGGTCTGGTTGACGGTCAGGTAGTACGCGCTGGACCCGGCGCCCGCGGCGGCGGGCGACGGCGCGGTGGTCGCACCCGCCGCGGTCTGCCCGAAGACGGTCAGGCAGGCGTCCGCGGGCGGGTTCTGCCCGGGGGCCGAGGACTGCGGCGGGACGGCGTTCTTACCCGTGCAGTCCAGCTCGGCCTCGCTCCCGCCGACGGAGTACCCGAGGTCCCAGGTCACCTTGGTCAGGGTCGCGACGGCCTGCACCTTGACGCCCTGCAGCGAGACCGTGACGGGCTGCGGGGCGGCCTGGGTGTACCAGAGCCAGACCGGGATCCCGACCACGGCCTGGCCGGCCGGCGCACTGTGCGCCACCGGAGTGGGAATCCGGATCTTCCCGGCGGCCACCTGGCCCACGTAGGCCGGGCTCGGCGGCGGATCGGCCACCCCGGGCAGCTTGTTGTCGAAGTGCGTGCCAGCCGTCGCGTTGTTGTTCGCGTCGTAGCAGGTGGTCAGGTAGACCGTGCCGGTCGACGGGTCGTTGCCGCCCCAGGACGGGTCACCGGCCGGCGGCTGCGGGTCCTCGGGGGTGTAGTAGCAGCCGGTGTTGTTGTCGAAGACCCCCAGGTCCGGGTCCCAGCACGGGTGCTGCACGTTGTGCCACTGGCAGGTGGCGGTCCCGCCCGAACCGCCCCCCGAGCCGCTCCCCGGGCTGCCCGTCCCCCCGGGCGCACCCGGACTGCCGGAGTCGCCGAGCCCGACGCAGGCCGTCTGCACGTCGCACTGGGTGAGCGAGCCGCTCGGCGACGGCGTGGGGTCGGCCTGGGCGGGAGCCGTCGCGGCGACCACCAGACCGATCAGCAGCAGGAGTTGACCAAGGAATCGTCGCATTGTGCTCAGCATGTCCGGCCCGCCTCGCGATTGAACTCGAACACCATCCAGATACCGTTGTCCTGCCGCAGGACGGCCTGTGCCGGATATCGGGTCAGCCGTTGCTGCGGATCGCGCAACTCACCACTGCTCGGATCCGCCTGGTGCCATCCGGAGACGTCCACGCAGTCCTCGATCACCGCGCTCGGCGGCGAACCGTTCGGATCGAGGCGCTGGACCACCGGGGAATCCACCGGTCTGCCCGTCATCACGAGCTTGGCCGCATGCAGGTTGTGCAGACTGAGCAGGATGTTCGCAAGCGCCGTTCCATTGGAAGAGGCCCGGGCCTGGGCGCCGTTCGGATCGGCCCCCGAATACGCCGCCACCTGTGCGGCCCACCACCCCTGATAGGCGCTCAACACCTGGCGCCCGACCGCCCCGGTGGCGCCCGTGGTCGGCGCCGGGCTGCCGGTCAGCGGAACCACGGTTGGGCTGTCCGCACTCGAACCGCCCCCGCCCTGCGCCCCCGCAGCGGACCCCGGCGTCGGCAGCAGCCCCGGCTCCCCCGTCCCAGTAACCCCACCCGGAACGGCGGTTGACAATGACCCCGCCCGCCCCGCGGACCCCCCGCAGCCGGTCGCGAAAAGCGTGAGCAGAACCGCCGCACCGACCCCGACCGCCCGAAGGCGTAACAAAGCCCTGCCACGGTGCATAGCCCCACCTAGTCGCAGACCCACCCGAAGATGACAGACAGCCGGCCGAAGTTGGCCGGCTGCCGGCCCGAAGTTGGCAAGCAGCCCAAGTTTGGCAAGAAAGGCCCGCCTGCTGCCGAAGTGCAGTGTGGGGCACGATTCTTCGCCAACCCAACCGCCCACGGCAACACCTTGGGCCCCTGACCTTACGCGGAAGGCGGATCGGTTGGGGCGTTTTCCCGCCACAGAACGGCCAACAGTTCTTCGGAAACCGACAATCCGGCCAGCGCACCGCGCACCGCGGCCCGATTCCGCAGCAACAACCGGCCACCCGTAGGAGGGACCAGCAGCCGGGCTTCCAAGCCTGACGCCAACTCACCCCAGGCCAACTCGGCGGCCACCGCAGGCTGGAATTCGGCCGGCGCGAGCGCAGGTGGTGCGCCCGGCACCCCGCGCTCCAGGACCCGCCCGAGCGCCCAGCTGAACGACCCCTCACCACCCGGCAGCACCGCCGACCGACCGCGCCGCCCCCCGGGGTACGGACCGACCCGCCCCCAGAGCGGCACCCGGGAGTGCGCCAGCAGCTCGGCCACCCCCTGGTCCCCGTCCAGCCCGCCGATCGCCGCCCAGGTCTCCGGCGCGGCGACCACGTCCACCAGCAGCAGCGCCTCCTCCGGCGTGCCGTGCACCATGCAGCTGACCACCCAGTCCCAGGCGAGCCCGCGCATGTAGGCGTTCTCCGGGGTGCTGCCGCCGGTCACCAGCGCCAGCCGGCGCCCGCGCGGGTCGACGACCAGCTGCCCCAGCAGGCAGACCACCAGCCATCTGCTCTCCTGACGGGCGGCCGCCCGCAGCGCGGTCAGCATCGCGTTGGCGTCCGCGTCCGGCGGGACCAGGGTGACCCGGCAGCCGCGGTTGCCGGTGTCGAAGCAGACCGCGGGCAGCGCCTGGGCCAGCACCTGGGCGCCGTGCCCGGCCAGGGCGGAGCCGCCGTGGCTGCGCACCGGGCCGCCGTCGGCGCCGATCACCACCAGCTCGATGCCGCCGCTCGCGCCGGCGGGGCCCGCGCCCGCGCCCGAACCGGCCGGACCGGGCAGCCCGGTCGTACTGCCCATACCGGCCATGCCGCTCATGCCACCGGTTCCGGTCATGCCCGCCCCGATCCCCATGCCGCCGCCCATCCCCGCGCCGCCCGCACCCGGACCCGTCATGCCGCACACCCCTCCTGGCCGTACTCGTCCCCGCTGGTCGCCACTCTGCCGCACTCCGCCGCCACCGGGTGCTGCCACGTGCCGGGTTTCTGTCCGGCCCGCTCCGCGGCGGGCCCGAACGGCACCTGCGGTGGGCTGCGGCGGGCGGGCTCCGGGGCTGGTCCGGGCCGGACCAAGCCGATCAGGGCCGATCGGATCTCGGCCGATCCGGGCCGGTCCGGTCTGGGCCGGTCCAGCACGGTCTGAGCCGATCCAGCACGGTCTGGGCCGATCCGGGCCGATCAGCCCCGGCTCCGGGACCATGGGCCCTACTGGCCGCCTCCCCGATCGGCGCACCATCAGCCTATGGACACCATCGACCGGATCGAGGAACTGAGCGAGGCCGAGTGCCTGCGGCTGCTCAGCACCGTGCCCATCGGACGCGTGGTGTACACCGACCACGCGCTGCTGAGCGTCCTCCCGGTCCCCTTCGCGATCGGCCCGGACGGGCAGCTGGTCCTCGCCCTGCTGCCGGGCGGCAGCCTGGCCCGCGCGCTGGACGGCACGGTCGCCGCGTTCCAGGCCGACCACCTCGACGAGGCGGCCCGCACCGGGTGGAGCGTGCTGGTGCACGGCCCGGCCCGACTGGTGCGGGAACCGGCGGAGCACGCCGAGCTGCTGCGCAGCGGGCCGAAGCTGTGGACGGACGAGCGGGAGCCGATGTTCGTCCGGCTCACCGCCGAACTGGTCTCCGGTCGGCGGCTGCTCCCCCGGGGTCGGGTGACCGGCCGGTAGGACTACGCTCCCCAGAGCCACGGACGGCGGGGCGACCCGCCGGCCCGCGTCCCGCGAGCGAACTCAGGAGCGCAGCATGACGATATTCGCCACCCTCGACGAGCTGGCCACGGCGGTCGGCACCGAGCTCGGCAGCAGCGCCTGGCACACGGTGACCCAGGAGCAGGTCAACCTGTTCGCCGAGGCGACCGGCGACCACCAGTGGATCCACGTCGACCCGGAGCGGGCCAAGGCCGGCCCGTTCGGCGGCCCGATCGCCCACGGCTACCTGACGCTCTCGCTGATCCCGCTGCTGGCCAAGGAGTGCTACGGGGTGGAGGCCGTCAAGATGGCCGTCAACTACGGCTCGGAGAAGGTGCGCTTCCCGGCCCCGCTGCCGGTCGGCACGCCGGTCCGGGCCACCGCCGAGCTGCTCTCGCTCACCGACGTCGAGGGCGGCAAGCAGGCCGTGGTCCGGTTCACCATCGCCAGCGAGGCGAGCGCCAAGCCGCACTGCGTCGCCGAGACGATCACCCGCTTCTACCGCTGACCGAGCGGCCCGGCGCTGCCCACCCGGCGGCCCGCCACCGCTGACCTGGCAGCCCGGCCCACCGACGTGCCCGCCGGCCCCGACGGGGCGTCAGGGGCGGTGCCGGTGCCCGTGGGTGGCACGCCGCCGACCGGGCCACGAACGGGCGGTCGTTCAAGCGATCCGCCGCGCCCGGCTTGATCGGGCCCGGTAGTCTCCGGATGAGGTGTTGATCGTATCGAGCGGGCACCGGGCCGCCACGGCGTCCAGGTGCCCGCTCGGCGTGGTGCCGCAGCGACGGCGGTGCCGCCGCCCCTGTCCGGCTTCCCAGGAGGTGCCGTGCCCGGCCCCGTGCCCAGCTCGTTCCGACTCTCCGATCTGCGGCGGCTGCCGGCCGCCGGGTGGCAGCGGATCCGCAGGGACGCCTTCGGCGCCGTCCCCACCGGCGACCGGCTGGCCCGGATCCGCCGCAGCCCGAACTTCGTGGACGGCGCCTTCCGCAACCCGGTGCCGACCCGGCGGCTGGTCTACGAGCGCTCGCCGCTGGAGATCACCCGGGCCCAGCTGGGCTCCGACTGGTCCCGCCGGGTGCCGAGCCGCCCGATCCCGGTGCACCGGCTGCGCAGTGCCGAGCTGGCCACCGCCCCCGCCTCCGGTCTGCGGCTGACCTGGCTCGGGCACGCCACCGTGCTGGTCGAGCTGGACGGCCGGCGGGTGCTCTTCGACCCGGTCTGGGGCGTGCGCTGCTCGCCGTTCCCGGGGATCGGCCCGAAGCGGCTGCACCCGGTGCCGATCCGGCTCGCCGACCTCGGCCCGGTCGACCTGGTGGTGATCTCCCACGACCACTACGACCACCTGGACATGACCACGATCCGGGCGCTGATCGGCTCCGGCGCCCAGTTCGCCGCCCCGCTCGGGGTCGGTGCGCACCTGGAGCACTGGGGCGTGCCGGCCGGGCGGATCACCGAGCTGGACTGGTGGGAGTCGGCCGAGCTGGCCGGCCTGACCCTGACCGCGACGCCCGCCCGGCACTACTGCAGCCGCGGCCCGCGCACCGACCCGCACATGCTCTGGGCCTCCTGGGCGGTCGCCGGTCCCAAGCACCGGGTCTTCCACAGCGGCGACACCGGCTACTTCCCGGGCTTCGCCGAGATCGGCGAGCGGCTTGGGCCGTTCGACGTGTCGATGACCCAGGTCGGCGCCTACAGCAAGTTCTGGCCCGAGGTGCACATGACCCCGGAGGAGGGTGTGCGCACCCACCTGGACGTGCGGGCCGGCCTGCTGCTGCCGATCCACTGGGCGACCTTCAACCTGGCCCCGCACTCCTGGGAGGAGCCGGCCGAGCGCACCGTGGCGGCGGCGGAGGCCCTCGGGGTCACAGTGGCGATCCCGGTGCCGGGTGCGCCCTTCGAGCCGGCCGAGCCGCCGGCGCTGACCCCGTGGTGGCGCACGGTGGCCGGGCTGCCCGCGGGCGCGGCCGTGGCCGTGGGCCGGCCCGCGGCGGGGGTCGGGGCGGGGGCCGGGGCGGGTGGAGCGGTCGAGTCGAGCGGGTCGGCCGAGGTGGGCGAGGCGAGCGAGGTGGGCGAGCCGGTCGGGGCCGCGGAGGACGAGGTCCCGGCCTGAGGGGACTGACCGATCACGGATCACCAATCACGAATGACCGATGACAGCTGACAGATTTCAATATCTGTCAGCTGTCATCCCGACCCCCGACTCCCCTGTCTGTCCGCCCCGGCCCCGACTCCCCGACCCCGACTCCCCCGCCAGGGCGCAGCGCGGGCCGCTCTGCCACGATGATCAGATGGCTGACGCACCGGCACCGGACCACCAGACCGCCCAGGACCGCCCGCCCGCGAGCACCTCGAACAACGCAAGCGCCGAGGGCACCACGGACGCCGCGGCGCCGGGCGGCCGGATCGCCTCCTTCCGCGACCTGCTGCGGATCGAGGAGCTGGACCGGAACCTGTTCCGCGGCCACTGCCACGCCGGCGCCCCGCTGCGCGCCTTCGGCGGCCAGGTGGCCGCCCAGGCGCTGACCGCGGGCGGCCGGACGCTGACCCCGGATCGGGCGGTGCACTCGCTGCACGGGTACTTCCTCAGACCCGGCGACCCGAGCCGCCCGATCGTCTACCAGGTGGAGCGGATCCGCGACGGCCTCTCCTACGCCACCAGGCGGGTGACGGCCGTGCAGCGCGGCGAGGCGATCTTCTCCCTCTCCGCCTCGTTCAAGCTCCCCGAGAAGTCGGCCGAGCGGCAGCGCACCATGCCCCCGGTACCCGACCCCGAGGAGCTGCCCGACCCGATCCAGGCCTGGACCGGAGCCGGGGCTGGGTCCGGGGTCGCGGGCGAACCGACGGACGTCGACGAGACCGGCGGCTTCCACTCGCTGGACCTGCGCTTCGTCCCGCCGGACTCCCCCGGCCTGCCGCCGGCCGTGCCCGGCATGCCGCAGCAGTTCGTCTGGCTGCGCTCCGGCTCGCCGCTGCCGCCCGAGGACGGACTGCTGCACGTCTGCGCACTCACCTACCTCTCGGACCTGACCCTGGCCGCCACCACCACGCTCGACCGCCAGCCGCACCGGTTCCAGCGCAACGCCCCGTCGCGGTTCACCATGGCCTCGCTGGACCACGCGATGTGGTTCCACCGGCCGTTTCGGGCGGACGACTGGCTGCTCTTCGCGCAGCGCAGCCCCTCGGCCTCGGACGGGCGTGGACTGGCCCTGGGCGAGTTCTACAACCGCAGCGGAGAACTGGTCGCCTCCGCGGTCCAGGAGGTGCTGCTGCGCGAGCGCCGCCCGGCCGCCGCGCCACCCCGCTGACGGCACCGAGCACCCGAAGGCCGCCGCCCGGCTCGGACGATCCTCGAACTCCGGTCGAGGATCGCCATACCCGCGCACCGCGTCGTGGCTCGCCGACACCCGGCGCACGACCCGCAGAACGCGGGCGGGTCACGGCCGGGAACGCTCCACCGTCCGGGTGAATCCGGCCGTGACCTGCCCGACCACCCGGCGACCACAGAGCCCTTGGCAGCACTGGTCCAGCTGCCCAGCACGGTGTTTGACGCTCCGTCACACTCGTGCCACGCGGCCCCACCGGCGGCCGGCGCATGGCATGCTGGCTGGCGCCGTTCGTGTCCGTTCGACCAGCCGCCGAACCCCGCACGCCCGCGCCGCCCGCACCCCGGCGGCGAGGCCGCCCCAGCCGGACTCCAGCCGTGCCCGGCATCCTCGATGCGGCCCGGCGCGGAGCCTCGCCCGGAGGCCATCGGCGCAGGTCGCGGGCTTGGCGGGTGATCATCCCGAATCGCCGCATCCCGCCGGTACGGCGTTCACCCCTGTGTCGCAATCGTTTAACACCCGACTGGAATGCTGAGCATCATGGACGAATCGCTGCCGCCGCTCCGCCGCCCGGTGGAGCCCCTCACCCCGGAGCCCGCGGAGGGCCCGGGCCCCGCTGCCCACGCCGACTCCCCGGAGTACCTGGCGACCGCCGCCGAGGGCCCGCGCTTCCCGCTGCCCAAGCGACACCGCCGGTACCTGGCCTGTGCGGCGGTGGCCGCCTCGATCGCCCTCGGCACCCTCGGCGTGGGGGCGACCGTGGAGACCGTGCAGCACCAGACCAACGTCACCGCCGAGGCCGGCTCGCGCTGACCGACTGATCGCCGGCGCCCGGTCGAACACCGCTGGCGACCAGTCGGATTGACGGTCGATCAGCAGAATCGACGGCCAGCAGTGACGGCCAGCTCGGGCTGGCAGCCGGCTCGGACTGACGGTGCATCAACCCGGCCCGGCGCTGCGTCAGCGCCGGGAGTGGCGGCCCGTCCCGGGCTCCGCCCGCAGCTCCAGCGGCGCCGCGTACCGGGCGGCCGGGGCGAGCAGGGTCCAGCCGCAGCGGACCGGCCCGTCCCCGCTCCCCGCCGGGGCGATCAGGCGCATGGCGTGCAGCAGGGCCAGCACCTCGCGGCGGAAGGCGGACCGGTCGGCACGGTGGGCCTGCCGCCAGTGGGCGGCGTGCTGCTCGCGGACCCGGTCGTCGGTGTCGTACTCGTCGGCCAGGTCGCCCAGGATCCCGTCTATCAGCGCCTCGGCGATCGGCACCGCGCCCACCCCGTCGAGCCCCTCCTCAGCCTCGTCGCCCGGCAGCGGGCGCAGCTGGTCGACCAGCCGCTCGGCGAGCAGCAGGGCCGCGTGGGCCAGCGCTCCCGGGCCGGGCAGGCGCAGGTCGGTCAGCTCGCCGGCCGGGTCGAGCAGGGCGATGCCCTCCCGGCGCGCCTCCGCGGTGAGCCCGAGGAAGTCGGCGAACAGCGCGACCTCGCGGGCCCGGGACTCGCGCAGCCACTCCCGTTCCAGCCCGCTGAGCTCCTCGAAGAGCACGGCCGGGGTCTCCACCAGGCGGCGGCGCACCGCCACCGGGATCGTGGTGCGCGGCGCGGGCGGGCCCTCCGGGTCGACCGGGCAGTAGCCGGCCACCAGGGCGGCGAGCAGCTCGTGGTCCACCAGCAGCTGGTCCTGGTCGTCGTCCGCGGGCGCCGCGGTGAGCACCTGCCACTCCGTCAGCACGGCCAGCGCGGCGGCGACCGCGGCACCCGCCGCGGGCGCGTCCCCCGCTTCAACAGCCTCGCCGGCACCGGCCGCCTCGCCCGCGTCGTCCGCCGCCTCCGACCCGCTCAGCAGCGGGTGCGCGGCCAGCTCGGCGCCGAGCGCAGCGGCCGGGTGGCGGTCGGGTCCGGCGAGCAGTGCGGCCAGTGCCAGCACCAGTGCCGCGTACTGCGCGGGGGTGCACGGGACGCCGGCCACGCTGAGCCGGCGCAGCGCGCCGCGGCCGAGCGCCGCCTTGGTCAGCCGGGCGAACCGGTCGGTCACGGTGAGCGGGTAGCCGAGCAGCTCGGCGAACCGGCCGGTGAGCCAGTCGGCGTGCCGGCGCACCAGGGGGAAGGCCTGCGCCTGCGGGCCGCTGGCGGTGACCAGCGGGTGGGCGAGCAGCAGCCGGGCGGCGGCGCGGCGCTCGGCGGCCAGCTCGGCGAGCGCTCCGGGGTCGCCGGCGGTGCCGGGGCCGGCCAGCG
>NZ_JBNQTI010000218.1:0-11913 GCF_050325825.1 Kitasatospora sp. LaBMicrA B282 | reverse complement strand
CGTCGGCCGCCGGGACGGGCGGTGGCGCGGGTGCTGGCCGCGGGGGGCGGGGCGGAACGCCGCGCGCGTGCGCGGCGTCCGGAGCGGGGGCATCGGTCCGGGGCTCTCGTGGGCGTCCCGGCGCGGCCTAGGCGGAGCGGCGGTGGCGCCCGGGAGTGACGGTCGGGGCCGATGACCTGGCATCGGCGAGCAGCGGCGCGGCGTTGGCCTGCGGCTCCTCGGTCTGGAACAGGGCCCAGACCACCTTGCCGGCGCCGGAGGCCAGCGGGTGCCAGCCCCAGGAGCGGCTGAAGGAGTCGACCAGGTGCAGCCCGCGGCCCGACTCGGCCACGAAGTCGGCCTCCCGGGTCACCGGCCCGGCGCAGCTCGGATCGCTCACGGCGCAGACCACCTGCGGACCCCGGTGCACCAGGCTGATCCGGATCGGCAGCCGGCCGTCGGCGGGCTCCAGGGCGCGGGCGCCGGTGGCCTGCACCGGGAAGCCACCCGGCAGGTCGGCCGCGACCGGCCGGCCGATCGCGTGGCGCAGGGCGTTGGTGACCAGCTCCGAGGCGACCAGCGCGACGTCGTCGAAGAGACCGTCCAGGTCCCAGCGGTTCAGCGTGCTCCGGGTGAAGTCACGGGCGGTCTTCACCGCGTCGTAGCGGGGGGCGAGCGTACAGGTGACGACGTCAGGATCGACGGCCAGGGCCGCACCGGTGCCCATGAAGAGCTCCTCCCATAAGGGGGCGGACACGGCTGGACCCGGCGGGGTCATGCCGGTCACCTCCGACTCGCTCGGCCGCGCCGCCCTCGTCCTGACCGACCGGGCTCCGAACGAGCCGGATGAGCACGGTCGACAACGAAGCCCGCGGGGATGTCCAAGGGGCGTGCAACTGCACGTGCACCATCGTGCTCTGCGCTCCCGGCAGATGCAAGAGTCGATTCACGTGCAGTCGGCCGATTGGCATATGCAGGCGCCGGATGCACGTGCAGCGGAACGTGCCGATGGACGTGCTGATGGACGTGCCGATGCAAAATTGATAGATCCTTCTGCTGCTACCGGCACTGTGAGCGGCCAACTGATGGCAGACTGTGCGCTGTTTCCCGAAGCGGAGGTTCCCACGGCAATGACCACAGCGCAGCCCGGCGGCGGTTCCATGGTGCGCCGGATCCTCCTCGGCTCCCAGCTGCGCCGTCTGCGGGAGAGCCGGAACATCACGCGCGAGGACGCCGGTTACGCGATCCGGGCCTCCGAGTCCAAGATCAGCCGCATGGAGCTCGGTCGGGTCAGCTTCAAGGAGCGCGACGTCGCCGACCTGTTGAGCCTGTACGGCGTCACCGACGGCGAGGAGCGCGAGTCGCTGCTCGGCCTGGTCCGGGAGGCCAACAAGTCCGGCTGGTGGCACAGCTTCAGCGACGTGCTGCCGGGCTGGTTCCAGACCTACGTCGGCCTGGAGGAGGCCGCGTCGCTGATCCGCACCTACGAGGTGCAGTTCATCCCTGGGCTGCTGCAGTCCGAGGACTACGCCCGCGCGGTCTTCGGGCAGAGCCGCCCGGTGCTCAGCGACGAGGAGATCGAGCGGCTGGTCGGGCTGCGGCTGCGCCGGCAGAAGCTGCTGACCCAGAGCCAGGGGCCCCGGCTCTGGGCGGTGATCGACGAGGCGGCGCTGCGCCGCCCGGTGGGCGGGCCGAAGGTGATGCGCGGCCAGCTCCAGCACCTGATCGAGGCCGCGGAGCAGCCCAACGTGGTGATCCAGGTGATGCCGTTCCGGTTCGGCGCGCACGCGGGGGAGAGCGGTGCGTTCAGCATCCTGCGCTTCCCCGAGCAGGACCTGGCCGACGTGGTCTACCTGGAGCAGCTCACCAGCGCGCTCTACCTCGACAAGCGCGACGACGTGGACGCCTACGTGCAGGTCATGGAGCGGCTCTGCGTGGACAGCCTGACGCCCGAGCGGACCGTCGAGCTGCTCTCCTCGATCCTCGCGGAGAGCTGAACCCGCGGCGGGGCGCCCCGAGCGTCGGGCGGGAGCGCTAGCGCGGCGCGGCCTCCTGCGGCACCCAGTGCGGGCGCGGCGGTGCCTCGGCCTGCGGCGGGCGACCGAGCTCCCAGGGCAGCGAGTAGCGGGCGAACAGGTCGGCCCGGATCGGCGGCAGCGGGGTCTGCGCGCCCGGCAGCAGCAGGCCGATGCAGGCGCCCATCAGCGCACTGCGCAGCACCGCGTGCTCGGCGATCGGCTCCTCGGCGCCCCAGTCCGCCAGCACCTCGCGCAGGATCGCGCCCAACTGCTGCTGCTCGGGGTCCTGGACGAAGTCGCCGACGTCCGGGTCGAGGATCAGCGCCAGGTGCGAGCGCATCACCCGCGGGTGGTCCAGGGCCAGCTGGAGCACCGCGTCGATGACGGCCGCCAGTCGGGCCTGCGGGCTGGCGTCGGCGGACTGCTCGGCCAGTGCGGCGGCCAGCTCCAGGTGCATCAGCCGGTGGGTCGCCGCCTGCATCAGGAGTCGTTTGCCGTCGAAGTAGTAGGACACCAGGCCGCGCGCGAGGCCGGCGCGCTCGGCGATGTCGGCCAGCGTGGTCGCGGCGTATCCGTGCTGGTCGACGAGTTCGACGGTGGCCCGCATCAGCCGCCGGCGGGACCGCAGCCGCATCTCCTCGTTGACCGATTCCCCGCGAGGTGCCATCGTGTCAGCTCCGTACGTTTGGTTGACTCCGGGCCAATATATTTGTCGCCCGGGGGCGGCCGGCGGGCGACGCCCGAGGCGAAGGCGGGCGTCGGCCGGTACGGAACCGGTGTCGGTCTCACCAGAACGGGGGACTGGTGAGACCGGCGCCCACCGGGCGGCGGAGTTCGCCGGCCGGTGGGCGGGTGGACGGACGTCGGTCGCGGCGTGGCCGACCGGTCAGACCTTCTCCCCCAGGGTCGCCTCGGCGTCGACCCGACGGTAATCGTAGTCGGGCACCTCGGGCTGCGTCCCGGCACGTCGCCGGTCCAGCAGGGCGCCGATCGCGGTGATCAGCAGACCCACCAGGGCGACCCCGGTGACCAGCACCAACCCGGGCCGGTAGCCGTCCAGTTGGGCCGCCGTGTCGGTGCCGCCGTGGCTCCCGGCGGTGATCACCGCGGTGGTCACCGCGAGCACCAGGGCGTTGCCGATCTGCATCGCGGTGTTCACCAGGCCGGAGGCCAGCCCCTGCTCCTCGTCGGCCACGCCGTTGGTGGCGGCGATGTTCGCCGACGGGTAGAAGAGCGCGAACCCGATCCCCAGCAGCACCATGCTCGGCAGCACCAGGGCGAGGAAGCCGCTGTGCGTGCCCAGCCGCAGGAAGAGCAGGTAGCCGAGCACCATCGCCAGGCTGCCCAGCGGCAGCAGCCGCCCGGTGCCGAACCGGTCCACGATCGCGCCCATCCGGGTCGCCGACAGGGCGACCACCGCGCCGGCCGGCAGCAGCGCGAAGCCCATCTCCAGGGCCGACCAGTTCAGCACCCGCTGCAGGTAGAGCGCGACGGTGAACTGGAAGCCGGCGTAGGAGCCCATCAGGGCGAAGGCGGCCAGGTTGGCCCGGGCCACGTTGCCGTTGCGGAAGATGCCGAGCCGCACCAGCGGGTGCGCGGCGCGCTGCTCGATCAGCAGGAAGACCGCGCCCAGCAGCACCACCACGGCCAGCGAGCCGACGGTGCGCAGGCTCGCCCAGCCGGCGCCCTGCGCCTCGGTGACGGTGTAGACGAGCAGCAGCAGCGCGCCGGTGCCGGTGACCGCGCCGGCCACGTCGTAGCCGCCGCCCTGCCGCTGGTGCGGGTGCTTCGGGAGCAGCCGGACGGCGATCAGCAGCGCCGCCAGGGCCACCGGGACCGGCATCAGGAAGGTCCAGCGCCAGCCCACCGAGGTGAGCAGGCCGCTGAGCACCAGCCCGAGCGAGTACCCGCTGGCGCCGCAGGTGGTGAAGATCGACAGCGCCTTGTTGCGGGCCGGGCCCTCCGGGAAGGTGGTGGTGATGATCGACAGCGCCGCGGGGGCGGTGAACGCGGCGCTGGCGCCCTTGAGGAAGCGGGCGCCGATGAGCAGCCCGCCGTCGTCCACCACGCCGCCGAGCAGCGAGGCGGCGGCGAAGACCGCGAGGGCGACCAGGAAGACCCGGCGGCGCCCGAGCAGGTCGGCCGCCCGGCCGCCGAGCAGCAGCAGGCCGCCGTAGCCGAGCACGTAGCCGGAGACCACCCACTGCAGCGCGGAGGTGGAGAGCTTGAGGTCGGAGCCGATCGAGGGCAGTGCGACGCCGACCATCGAGACGTCCAGCGCGTCCAGGAAGAGCGCGGCGCAGAGCACGATCAGGGCGCCCCAGAGCTGGGGGCTCCAGTGGTTCGGGTCGGCAGCCGCGGGCGTGGCGGCCGGGGCGGGGGTGCGCCGGGCGGTGGTCGCGGCCGGGCGCGGTGCCGGGGTCTCGGGGGTCGATGGCTTCGCTGGGATCATGGACAGGAGACTACATGCACATGCATCCAATGCAAGTAAATATAGTGTGAACTCAACTAGTTCTCGTGCATGTGATAGCGTGGCGGGGTGTCCGAGCAAGAGCCTGCCGAGACGGCTGCCCTGGTCTCCGAGTGGCGCGACCTGCTGGCCCGCCACGCGGCGGCCGCCTGCGCCCTCGACCGCGAGCTGGGCGAGCACGCCGGGCTCGGGATGAGCGACTTCGAGGTCCTGGAGCGGCTGGCCGAGGCGCCGGCGGACCTACGGGTGCAGGAGCTCGCCGAGAAGGTGCACCTGAGTCAGAGCGCGCTCTCCCGGCTGATCGGCCGGCTGGAGAAGGCCGGCCTGCTGGAGCGCTCGATGTGCGAGCTGGACCGGCGCGGGATCTACGTGCGGCTCACCGAGGGCGGCCGTGAGCGCTACCGGTCGGCCCGCCCGGTGCACCGCGAGGTGCTCGCCCGCACCCTCAGCGGCGGCCTGCCCGGCTGTTCCTGAGCTTCCCGGCCGTTCCGACCGTCCGGCCGGGCCGGGCTCCGACCGTCCAGCCGGGCCCGGGTCGGCTCAGGCCCGACAGAGCGCGCTGAGCCCCGGGAGCAGCGCGAGCAGCAGTACCGTGGCCGGCGCCGCCAGCGCCGCGGCGGTCAGCCGCAGCCGGCTCAGCACCGGCAGTCGGGGCGCCCCGACGAGCAGCCGGTCCACCCGGCGCGGCGACTGCGCCTGCTGCCCCGGACAGGTTCCGTACACCCCGCGCTCGAGGTTGAGTTCGACCATCGCGTGGGCCGTGGTCAGCCGCCCGTGCCGGCGCGCGGCCCGGTCGTCCGCCGCCAGCTCGACCAGCTCGCCCACCTGGTCGCGGAACGCGCTGAACACCCCGACCCCCGGGAAGCCCGCCGCCAGCGCCTGCGCGCCCTGCGCCAGCCAGTGGTGCCGGGCCCGGACGTGCCCGCGCTCGTGGCTCAGCACGGCGGCCAGCTCGCGGTCGGTCAACCGGCTGAGCGCGCCGGTGGTGACCACCAGGCGGGACTGCGGGCCGGGCAGCGACCAGGCCTCCGGCCGGACGTTCTCCAGTACCACCAGCCGCTCCCTGCGGGTCGGCTGGTCGCCGATGCCGTCCGGCAACTCGGGAGCCCGGTGCGAGAGTTCGGCGTGCCGGTGGTCGCGCAGCAGGCGGGCGGCGCGGACCTCGCGGGCCAGCGACAGCGCGGTGCGCAGCCCACCGAGCGCCAGCAGCGCGGCACAGAACCGCCCCCAGCCCTCGGCGCCGGCCAGGCCGTAGGCGTGCTCCACCCCGTGCGGCGCCCCGGTGAAGAGCAGCCCGCGCACCTCGGGCAGCGCGGCCGAGACGGCCAGCAGCAGGCTGAGCACGCAGCAGAGCAGCACGGCGATCACCAGGCACTGCCAGACCAGCAGCGCCAGCACCGGTTCGCGTTCGACCCAGCCGGCCCTGGTCAGCAGGTGGGGGCCGGCGGTGGCGAGCAGCGCGCCGAGCAGCAACAGGCCGAACAGGGCAGCCATGGCAGTAGGTCCCCCCAGGCAGGCGTGACCGAACGCTTCGGCCCAATGTAGGCCCTGACCGCACGCTGCGGAACCTACTCGCCCCGGGCAGTGACCAAGACCACCACGCCGCCCGCGGGCGGGCCGTCAAAGGGCCAGCAGCATCGCGAACATGCCGACGCCCATGGCCAGTCGGCAGGCCTGGGGGAGCGCCCCGCCGAGCGCCGGGGAGCCGTGCCCGGTGGCGGTGAGCAGGCGGCTGCCCGACCAGAGCGCGTAGCAGCCGAAGTACACCAGCAACAGCCCGGTCAGCACCGGCAGCCCCATCGGCATCACCATCCCCGGATGCTGCTCCCGGGCCGGGCCACCGGCCATCGCCAGCGCCATGTAGGCCATCGCCGCGGCCCCGACCGCGTGGTGCAGCCGGTGCGCCCGCCGGCCCGCCGCGGCCCGGCCGCCGGCCGCGCAGAGCGAGAGGGCGCCCAGCACCCCGAAGCCGGCGACCCAGAGCGGCGCGGGCAGCCGGCCGTCCAGCATGATCATCGCGGCGGTGCCCAGCGCCATCACGGCCTCGGCGGCGTCCGACCCGCGGCCGTGCGAGCGCCCCACCGGCCCGGGGGAGCGGTAGAGGCGCAGCAGGCAGAGCCCGCCGGTCGTGGTGGTGAGCAGCGCCAGCAGCCAGCTGAGCACGGTCGGTCCGGGCATCGATCCCCCTCACCGGCCCGCGGTGACGTCGCACCCGCGAGGCTGTTACCACCCTCACCCACCGCCACCGGGCGACAGCAGGGCGCGCGGTGGGGCGCACTGAGGTGAGTTGAAGCCGACGGCGATCGGCGCGCGCCGGTGACCGCGCCGGGCAGGGCCGACTGGCGGTGCTCGGGTGGCGGGCCCGTGGGCGGCCCGGGCAGGGTCGTGCCTGGTGGGGCCACCAGTACCGGCGTCGGCGGCCGCCCCCGCCGGCCCCGACCGGACGTTCGACCGGGCCCGCGGCCAGGTGTCCGGCGGGCGGGCGCAGGGCGGACGGAGAGCAGCCGCCCCGTGGCGCGGAGTTTCTCTCACCCGCCCCCCCTTGAACAGGAGAACCTTTCGTCCTTATCGTGTCCTTGATTCAATAACTTCTGTCGAAGCAGGTCTCTCATGCAGAATCTTTCGTCGAACCTCGCTGTGACAGCCGACCTTCCGGCGTCGCCCGCGGCCGACCACCCGGCGTGGTTGCGGCTGAAGCAGGCCGTCGAGGCGCTGCGTCCGCTGCAGTCGAAGGACGGCTCGATCGACCTCTCCGCCGTCCAGCGCTCCAGCGTCGACCCGCTGCTCGACACCGTCCTGGCGTCGATCCAGGAGCTCGCGCCGCTCTTCCCGCACGACGCGCAGTACCTGACCACCGTCCAGGCCGACCTGCGCAAGTGGGCCGAGACGGGCTACCGCGAGCCCGACTTCCTCGACTCGCTGCTCGCCTTCCAGCCCGCCGACCAGCGCGTCGACGGCCTCGGCCACCTCGTCGTCTTCCCGATGTACACCCAGAACGGCAACCCCGACCGCAACCTGGAGGCCGTCCTCCTCCAGGTGGTCTGGCCCGACTGGCTGGCCGAGCTGGAGCGCACCCGCTTCGACAACCCGATGTTCGTGCCGATCACCTTCACCGACTTCACGGCCGGCTACGACACCAACTCCGCGGTGCTCTTCCCGGAGACCGTCGCCGTCCGCAAGGCCCCCGAGCGCTTCACCTGGGGCGGCATCTTCTGCGACCGCGAGGCCGCCCGCTTCCGTGCCGTCTCCACCTCGGCCGTCGAGCTCCTCGGCCTGGAGATCCCGCAGGACGCCGCCGGGCTGATCTCCGACCAGGCCCGCGCCCAGCAGACCTTCGTCCTCTGGGACCTGGTGCACGACCGCACCCACAGCCACGGCGACCTGCCGTTCGACCCCTTCATGATCAAGCAGCGCAGCCCGTTCTGGATGTACGGCCTGGAGGAGCTGCGCTGCGACCTGACCGCCTTCAAGGAGGCGGTCCGGCTGGAGGCCGAGGGCTACGAGCAGGGCCGCGACGTCCAGTACGCGATCCTCTTCGACCGCCTGTTCCGCTTCCCGGTCACCGGCGGCCGGGTGCGCAACTACGACGGCATGGGCGGCCAGCTGCTCTTCGCCTACCTGCACCAGCACGACGCGCTGCGCTGGCGCGACAACCGCCTGACCATCGACTGGTCGCGGGTCGCCGAGGTCACCAACGCGCTCTGCGGCGAGATCGAGGCGCTCTACCGGGCCGGCATCGACCGCCCGAAGACCGCCCACTGGATCGCCGCCTACCAGCTCGTCTCCGAGTACCTCACCCCGCACCCGGCCTCCACCTGGGCCAAGGGCGCCGAGGCACTCCCGCTGGACCTGGACGGCAAGGCGCTGAACAAGGCGCTGTGCGACGCGGTCCACCCCGACGAGTTCCCGCTCAGCATGTTCTACGAGGCCCTGGCCAAGAAGCTCTCCGGCGTGATCGCCGCCACCGCCGGCATCACCGGCACCAGCACCCAGGAGGTGGCCGCGTGAGCAGCCTCGACTCGAAGGTCATCGCGGTCGCCGGCGCCAGCGGCCCGGCCGGCCAGGCCACCGTGCGCCGCCTCGCCGCGGACGGTGCCACCGTGGTCGCCGCCGACATCGACCAGCAGCGGCTGGACGCACTGGTCGACCGGGTCCGCAGCTCGGTGCCCGGCGCGAAGATCACCGGGCAGGTCATCGACCTGCTCGACCCGCAGGAGGTCCACGACTGGGCCGACCACCTGGAGGCCGAGCACGGCCACGTCGACGGCCTGCTCCACCTGGTCGGCGGCTGGCGCGGCAGCAAGACCTTCCACGACTCCCGGCTCGACGACTGGGACTTCCTGCACGACACCGTGGTGCGCACCCTCCAGCACACCTCGCTCGCCTTCCAGCCCGCGCTGCTGCGCAGCCCGGCCGGCCGCTACGCGATGATCGGTGCGGCCGCCGCGCACAAGCCCACCGCGGGCGGCGCCGCCTACGCCGCGGCGAAGGCGGCCACCGAGGCCTGGACCCTGGCGATGGCCAACTCCTTCCTGAAGGAGACCACCGACGCGGACGGCGCCCCCACCGCGGCGGCTGTCATCCTGGTGATCAAGGCACTGGTCTCGCCCGAGATGCGGGCCGAGAAGCCGGAGGCGAAGTTCGCCGGCTTCACCGACACCGCCGACCTCGCCGACCACCTGGCGGCCCTCTGGGACCGCCCCGCAGCAGAACTGAACGGACAGCACCTGTGGCTGACAGCCCGATGAGCACCAACCCCGCCGGCACGGACGCGCAGCGGCGGCACGACCCCGCCTCGCGCGGCTTCGCCAGCGACAACTACGCCGGGGTCCACCCGGAGGTCCTCGCCGCGATAGCGCTGGCCAACGGCGGCCACCAGGTCGCCTACGGCGAGGACCAGTACACCGAGCACCTGCAGTCGATCTTCAAGCAGCACTTCGGCGAGCAGACCGAGGCCTACCCGGTCTTCAACGGCACCGGCGCCAACGTGGTCGCGCTCCAGGCACTGCTGCCGCGCTGGGGCGCGGTGATCGCCGCCGAGAGCGCGCACATCAACGTCGACGAGTGCGGCGCCCCGGAGAAGGTGGCCGGGATCAAGCTGCACATCGTCCCCACCCCGGACGGCAAGCTCACCCCCGAGCTGATCGACCGGCAGGCCTACGGCTGGGACGACGAGCACCGGGCCGCCCCGCTGGCCGTCTCCATCACCCAGAGCACCGAGCTCGGCACCCTGTACACCGCCGAGGAGGTCCGGGCGATCTGCGAGCACGCGCACGAGCGCGGCATGCTCGTCCACATGGACGGCTCCCGGCTGGCCAACGCGGCCGCCTCGCTGGGCGTGCCGTTCAAGGAGTTCACCACCGACGCGGGCGTCGACGTGCTCTCCTTCGGCGGCACCAAGAACGGCCTGCTGGCCGGCGAGGTCGTGGTGGTGCTCAACCCGGCCAAGGTCCGCAACATCAAGTACCTGCGCAAGATGTCGATGCAGCTCGCCTCGAAGATGCGCTTCGTCTCGGTGCAGTTCGAGGCGCTGCTGGCGGGCGACCTCTGGCTGCGCAACGCCGGGCACGCCAATGCGATGGCCCAGCGACTGGCCACCGCGGTCGAGGCGGTCGAGGGCGTGCAGCTGGTCCGCCCGGTGCAGGCCAACGCGGTCTTCGCGATCCTGCCGCGCGAGGTCAGCGAGCGGCTGCAGAAGCGTTACCGCTTCTACTTCTGGGACGAGCACACCGGCGAGGTGCGCTGGATGACCGCGTTCGACACCACGGAGGCGGACATCGACGCCTTCGCGGCGGCGATCGCCGAGGAGATGGGCCGCGGCGCCTGAGGCGCTGCCGGTTCGGCTGACAACTGGCACGGCGGACAACTGGCACGGCTGACGGCGGCCGGTCCCGAGCGGGGTGCTCGGGGCCGGCCGCCGGTCGTTTCGCGTCGGCGCTGGGGGCCGTCGGAGCTGGGTGGCCGTCAGAGCAGGGTCGCCCACACCTCGTGCTCGGCGTCGACGCCCCAGAGCAGGTCGCCGTGGCCGTAGCCCGGGAGCACCCGGTAGTCGACCGGCGTGCCGCCCGCGCGGATCAGCCGGGCTCCGAGGTCGTGGTCGCCGCGGCCGAGCTCGGTGTTCACCCAGACCACCGGGGCCTCGATCGCCGCCCAGTCGATCCGGTGCACCTCGCCGCGACCGCCCCAGACCGCGGCCAGGTCGCGCAGCAGTGCGGTGGGCTGCACCCCGCTGCCCAGCTCGGCGATCACCCGCTGCCAGACCGCGAGCGGCGTGTGCCGGAGCGCGAACCGGTCGTCGGCGGCCGTCGCACCGAACGCGTAGCTGCCACTGCTGTGACCGCGGTGGTAGATCCAGTTCGCCGGACCGGGCAGCTCAGCGGTGTGGGTCAGCGCGTAGTGCAGCAGACCGAGATGGGTGAAGACCGTCCCGGGGCGGTCGGGGCGCGGGAACGGGCTGTCGCCGGTGGGGTCGGCGCCGGCGCGGGCGAACAGGCCCTTCAGACCGGGGTCCACCAGGACCTCGCCACGGGTCAGCCGCTCGTCCATGGCGGTGGCCAGCTCGGCAGCGCGGGTGGCGAGCTCGGGTTCGGCCTGCGGGTCGTAGGGGCCTGTGGTGTCCAGCACCACGACCCGCTGCGCCCGGTTCGTCGGCCGGGCGGCGAGGTCGAGGGCGAGCGCGGCGCCGGCGGAGTGGCCGAAGAGTTCGTACGGCAGGCCGAGCGCCTGCGGGAGTGCGGTGAGCACCGTTTCGGCGTCCCGGCGGTGGGCGGCCAGGCCCCAGCCGGCGCAGGGCGGGCCGTGCTGCTCGGTTTCCGGGGTCAGGGCGTCCTCGCGCGGGGTGATGCCGAGGACGAGGTACCCGTTCTCGGTGAGGAAGCGGGCCAGGCTGCGCCCGTGGTGTGCGGTGCCGAAGTTCGCGCGCACGTTCAGACCGCCGCCGGGCAGGAGAACGGCGATGCGGTGCAGCGGGGTGCCGGCGGGCGGGAGCAGCAGGTCGAGCACCGGGGGCGGGCCCGGTTCGGTGGTGAGAAGCAGTCGGTGCCAGCCGTCCGATTCGTCGGTGGTGTGGGTGTGTGTGGCCCCCAGAGCCCTGCTCAGCTGCTTGACCATGTTCATGGCGGTTTCCTCCCTCAGCTCGGCCCCCAGAATGCCGGACGAGGCGATTTGCTTGTGGCGGGCCGCTACCCGTACAGTTCCGGAGTCGCGCCGAGAGGGGCGGCAAGAGCAAGTCGGAACGATGAACTCCGGAAAATCGGAGCGGAAATCATCTGATAAGCTTGAAACACGAAAGAACGAAGCCCGGAGGGGCCACGGAAGTGGCTACGAAGGAAGCGTCCGTTCCTTGAGAACTCAACAGCGTGCCAAAAGTCAACGCCAGATATGTTGACATCCCCGGCCTTGATCATCTGATCGGGGTTGGAGATTCCTTTTGAAATAACACTAGCG